>SXJH01000043.1 GCA_005779435.1 Nitrosomonas sp.
ATCGCGACGCTTCCCGCTCGAAAGCGTTATCCAATCCGCGCCGGTTCAAAATGCCCGTCAGATGATCTTCATGCACTTTTTCTCCCATCTGGTGCAATTCGGCCTCAAGCTGATTGATTTTATTTTGCGCCGAGCTGACTTCCGCCTGCGCTGCCAAAAAATCGTTCCGGTAGCTTGATGTGCTCTTTTGCATTTGCCTGGTCTCTTCCATGAGCAATCCAAGCAACTGGTTAAGATCGTCAATATCATCCGTTTTACTGATCTTATCCGAATACTGCTCAAGCTTATCTTGATACTCTCCGGTCGTATCGTTCAGATCATCAATATTAGTAATCAATGCGGCAATCATTTGCTTTAGCGTCGATTTCGCCTCACTCAAGCTGCGTTTGATGGTTTCCTGCCGTTGCGTAATTTCTTCCAGATAATGCTCTGCTTGCTCTATTACTTGAAGATCGAGCGGCTTCGATATGGTCTCGCGCAATTTATCGATCTGTATGCCGATCCATCGATCCTCGGCCAACAGCTCTCCCGTACTGTCCATCAGCATATTCAGCAATCTGAGCAACCCTTGCTGCAACTGGACATGGCTTTCTCCATTCGCATCGAGCTTATTGCATAACCGATTGAAATCGACGGAAAACAGCTCCATTCCTTGCTTATCGTCTATTTTTCGAACACGCTGCGCCAGCAAACCCGCCTCTTCCGCCAAAGTCGCATCCTTCAGTTGCTTTGCCACAAAATTCTCGAGCACTTGCGCAAGCAATTCCAATAATTGATCCGTAAATTGCCCGGCCATCGTATTTTTTTCAGTCCCTGCAGGCTCTGGACGATCGCTTTCGGCTTCCGCAATATTTTCGCCTTGCTCACTTTCAGATGACTCTTGAGATGCCGGGGACAACGCTCCCCACGACTCGATCAACGCTCTGAGTTTATTATGCAATTGTTCGGAGTCTTTCGAAAATTTAGACAGGACGCGATTCACGCCCTCCCGCTTCTTCGCCAGCGTCAATTTTCCGTGCTTGTTCTCCAATTGCTTGAGCAATATCTCGATGGTTTCTCCCCAGACGATCGCAGATTCTTCAATATGCTTGTCCGCTGACCGCTCCTGAGCCGAGGACAACGCAGCAGCGGAATTGCCGCCGCTATCCGCGTTACCGGCAATCTGGTTATACAGCTTATGATAATTGTCCGGTGTCGGCGGAATTTTCAGCAACGCCAACTGCTTGAGCGTTTCGCGGGCAACGATGGTGGGATTGGAGTCTTGTAGCTGCTTCATAAAATCAACCGGAATTTAAAATAAACGAAGAACTTTTACAACCCGAAGAACCGATCAAACAATCGATCATTCGACCAATTTATTTTTGATCGCATAGCGAATTAATTCCGAATTATTCGATAATTTGAGCTTCTCCAGCAAACGCGCGCGGTAAACGCTGACTGTCTTGGGGCTGAGAAACATTTCCGCAGAAATTTCAGACAGCGTTTTCCTGGCGGCAATACAGCACAGTGTTTGATACTCGCGATCGGATAATTTGCTATGCAACGGTTTATCGACATCGGTATTGATGATATTGGCCAACTCTTGCGCCACAGCCGGACTGACATACTTATGCCCTGCCGCCACCTGGCGTATCGCCACAACCAGTTGCGAGGGCGCGCTTTGCTTGTTCAGATAGCCGGAGGCCCCCGCCTTCAACGCGCGAATTGCAAATTCGTGCTCATTGTGCATGCTGAGCATCAGAATGGCCAGAGCCGACTTGTCTTTACGGATCTGCTTGAGTATTTCGATACCGTTCCTATCCGGTAACGAAATATCCAGCAACATGACATCGAAATCTTGCTGACGGGCGATTTTAATTGCCTGGAAGCCGGTTTCCGCTTCACCGGTCACTTTGATATCGTCAGTCTCGCTCAGGATTTGCTTCAATCCCTGACGGACAATTGCATGATCGTCGGCAATCATCACATTTATCATGATTTCCTCGATAGCTTAATGACGAGAAGCTCTCTTATGGTTTCTCATCAATTCAACTCGTGAAAACTCTTTTACTCTACCCTTTATTCCCTGCACATTCCCGGATTGATATCCGAGATTACCCATCGGTATCAGCATAGTGACTTTGGTTCCTTTTCCAGGCTCGCCCGAAATATGAAAATTTCCCTTCAATTGCTGGCAACGTTCGCGCATGCCGCGTATTCCGAAAGAATCCTGCTTTTCCATATCGGCATAGGCGATGCCGCATCCATTATCGATGACTTCGAGCAGGATTAATTCATCCAGTTCGACAAGTTTCACTTGAATACGGGACGCATGCGCATGTTTGGCAATATTCGTCAATGCTTCCTGAAAAATACGAAAAATGGCAATCGACAAATCCGAATCCAGCGATATTTCATCGCTTCCGCACGACACCTTGCAAGCGATGCCCGTCCGATCGCTAAACTCTTTTGCTTGCCACTGCACAGCCGCAACAATGCCGCAGTCCAATATACCGGGACGCAGATCCAGCGAAATTCTGCGGGTACTGTCGATAACCCGGTCGACAAGGGACTCGATCGACTTTGCTTTCCGCTGATAAAACTCGGGCGCTCTCGCCGCCGTATCCATACAAGGGAACAACTCGCACTTGATCGCGGTTAAAGTTCCTCCGATATCGTCGTGAATTTCCCGTGCAATTCGCGCGCGTTCCTGTTCTTTGATTTTTTGCAAATAGGACGACAGTTCGGCCAACTGCTCGCGGGAACGCGCAATTTCCCGTTCAGCCATCTTATTGCGCGTGATATTGACCATGATGCCGTTCCACAACGTCGAACCATCCGCGACGCTTCGCGGCGTTGCGCGCAAGCTGATCCATTTGATATCGCTATCGCCCTTGACCTGGATACACCCCTCCCAATTCCAAGTCGAAAGCTGCTCTGCGGACGCCGCCATCAATTGATAGTACGAATCCTTGTCTTCCGGCAAAATCAAATCCGGAAACAACTCAGGCTTATCCATCAGCTTCCGGGGGGATAAACCCAGCAATGTCTCGCTGGCATCGCTCACATAAAGAAAACCGATTTGATGGTTGCCGGACAAAAGAAATTGAAAAACCACGCCCGGCAAATTGGAAGTAATCGCTTGAAACAATTCTTCGCTTTTATGCAACTCGGATTGCAAATCGAGAAAACGCTGGCGATTATTCGCTTCGCGCAAGCTGCGCCCGATTGCCGGTGCCAATCTTGCGAGATTCGTTATCGTCATAAAATCGTAAGCGCCCAGCGCCATGATCCGCGCCGCCGCTTCCTCGCCCGCGCCACTGGAGATCACGATCAACGGCACATCCGGCATCCGGCTTTTCATGATCTGAACCACGTCCTTAGCACTCAATTGCGGCAAATCGTAATCCGACAAGACCACATCCCAATCCTTTGCCGAGAGCGCATCACACAAAGCTTCGACCTTATCGGCAACCATGGAATCTACCTGAAAACCGTCTTGCATAAGCGCTCGCAATATCCGCTCCGCATTTTCGTCGGAATGCCCGGCTATCAGAACCTTTAATTTTTCTTCATCGATCATCTCAGCCCCTCCCTTACCGAAGCCGATATCGCTTTCCGCAGCAATTTATCCGCACAACCAACTGAAAACTTACTCATTCTTGTAAGACAATTTGACAAAATAACAGTTTATACCACGAATTACCGCCATAAACCAACAAACTAAAAAAAACAAGCATACAAAAATTCTAAACTTTTCAAAATCGTTTCCGATAACTGCATTCAACGGTGCATGTCTTTCTTCTTGGATTGCGGGAAGCCACCACCGTAATTTAAATTAAATGTCTATCCGCCTAAAGTCATATGTCTTTATAGATTGCGGAAACACTAATCGGCCTTAGCGCCAAATGTTAAACAGGAGAACCCAAAATGCCACAAGTAATCAACTCTAACGTAGCTTCACTGAATGCACAACGTAACTTAAATACGTCACAATCCGGATTAAACACGTCGCTGACGCGCTTATCGTACTGATTGCGCATCAACAGCGACAAG
>SXJH01000044.1 GCA_005779435.1 Nitrosomonas sp.
ATGCAATCCTGGGCGGATCTCGTGCAGCATATTCGCGCCAATCCGGGGCGATTGCTGACACTGGAGATTTTGCGTAACGATCGGTTGATTGAACTGACGATCACGCCGGAATCCGCATCGGAAAACGGTAAACAAGTGGGTAAAATAGGGATTGCACCCGTCGCCCATTCAGGGGAGTTCGACGAATTTTTCGTCACGGTCAGCTATCCGCCAGGTCAGGCATGGAAAAAAGCGATGGAAAAAACCTGGGAGACAATTATTTTGACGCTGCAAATGCTGGGAAAAATGATTACCGGCGACGTATCCTGGAAAAATATCAGCGGGCCTATTTCAATCGCCGATCATGCCGGGCAATCCGCTCAAATGGGATTGGTGTCTTACTTGGCATTCCTGGCATTGATCAGCGTCAGTATCGGGGTGTTGAATTTATTGCCCATTCCGATTTTGGATGGCGGGCATTTAATGTTTTATTTGATTGAAATCGTGAAAGGGAGTCCGATTTCGGATGGCGCTATTTTAATTGGTCAGAAAATCGGTTTGGCGATGCTGCTTACATTGATGCTGTTTGCCATTTATAACGATATCAGCCGACTTATCGCCGGTTAAATAATGAAATTCAGGCATTTTGTTGCGTTAGTCAGTTTCTTTGTTGCAGCCTCGGCGTGGGCGGGCGAAGCTTTCATCATAAAGGATATCCGCGTGGAAGGCATACAGCGGACGGAAGCGGGTACGGTTTTTAGCTATTTGCCGATTAAGGTAGGCGATGAGCTTACGGATGAAAAAGCCACCGCAGCGATCAAGGCTCTGTATGCGACCGGGTTCTTCAAGGATGTCAAATTAAAATCCGAGGCGGGCATGCTCGTTGTGGAAGTGATCGAGCGCCCGGCTATTGCTCAACTCGTGATCAATGGTGCCAAAGAGTTTGAAAAAGACAAATTGCTGGAAGGCTTGAAGCAAGCGGGCATTTCAGAATCCCGCATCTTCAGCCGCTCGTTGCTGGAACGGGCCGAGTTGGAACTGAAACGCCAGTACATCAGCCGTGGAAAGTATGCCGTCAAAATCACTACCACGACGACGCCGCTGGAGCGTAACCGGGTTGCGATCAATTTCGATATTACCGAAGGCCGGACTGCCAGAATTAAGAGGGTCAGCTTTGTCGGCAATGAGAAATTCAGCGATAAGGAATTGCGCGGTATCTTGGTGCTCAGAAAACCCGATTTGTTAAGCTGGTTTACCAAAAACGATCAGTATTCCAAGCAAAAATTGTCCGCCGACTTGGAAACGCTGCGCTCGCATTACCTGGATCGCGGTTATTTGGAATTCAATATCGAATCGACGCAAGTCTCCATTACGCCCGACTTGCGCGATATCTATATCACCATCAATATCACCGAAGGCGAGCAATATACCGTTTCCGATGTCAAAGTCGCCGGTGAACTGCTGGTACCCGAAGAAGAAATTCGCGATCTGATTTTGATTAAACCCGGCGAGGTTTTTGCACGCCAGAAATTGACCGAATCGATTAAGTCGATTACAGATCGCTTTGGCGACGATGGTTATGCGTTTGCCAATATCAACGCCAATCCTGAAATCGATCACGAAAAACGGCAAGCGGCGTTTACTTTCTTCATCGATCCGGGTCGCAGGGTTTACGTGCGGCGCATCGATATTACCGGGAATGACCGGACAAAAGACGAAGTAATACGCCGCGAATTCCGGCAAATGGAAGGTGCTTGGCACTCGACGAAAAATATCAATCTCTCAAAAATGCGCGTCGATCGATTGGGTTTTTTTAATAGCGTCAACGTAGAAACCCCTGCGGTGCCGAATAAAACCGATCAAGTCGATATCAAGGTCAAGGTCGAAGAACGGCCGACCGGATCGATTATGTTCGGTGCCGGCTACTCGGATCGGCAAGGCATTATCTTGAACGGTTCGATATCGCAAAATAATATTTTCGGCACCGGCAATTTTTTCAGTTTGGACGTCAACACTGGCGCAATTAACAAAACCTACGCCGCATCGTTTACCAATCCCTATGTTACGGTGAACGGGATCAGCCTCGGATTCGATATCTATAAACGCGATTTGGACACGCGGCCATTGACGCGCTTCGGTGAATTTAAAACCGAAACCATGGGCGCGGGCTTAAGGTTGGGTATTCCGATTGCGGAAAACGATATCATTTCCTTCGGTATCGCGGCTGAGAATACCGATCTGAGCACATTCACCAACAGCCCGAAGCGCTATACCGATTTTGTTCAAGAATTCGGTCACTCGACCAACAATTTCCCGTTGACGGTCAGTTGGGCGCGCGATCGCCGCGACAGCGCGATCTGGACTATGTCGGGAACAACCCATCGCTTGTTCGGTGAAGTAAGCGCTCCGGGCGGGGATCTGAATTATTACAAAATCAGCTATCACCAAAAATGGTTTTATTCATTCACCGATTGGATGACGTTGATGATTAACACCGAGGCCGGTTATGGCGATGGCTATACAGGAAAATCGTTGCCTTTCTTCAAGAACTTTTTCGCAGGCGGTAACAATTCGATCAGGGGATATGATTTGAATTCCTTGGGGCCGCGCGATGAAATTATTCCTAATATCAATCCTTCGGTGGGTATGCCGAATACTTCAAGATTCTTTGCCGTTGGTGCAAGCAAGCGCGTCGTGGGTAACGTTGAGTTGATGTTCCCGCTTCCTTTTATGAAAGAGGATCGATCGTTGCGATTTAGTGTATTTATGGACGGCGGTACCACATTTAACAGATTTAGCGAACTGAGCAATCTGGTACGCTACTCTGCAGGGATAGCACTGACTTGGATTTCTCCGATGGGGCCGTTGAAAGTCAGTCTGGCGGAACCGCTCAACGACATACCGGCGGATAATTTGCAGCGTTTCCAATTCATGTTCGGACAACAGTTTTAAATTTTGTTGAGAGGCTATCGGTGTCGTCATTAAAAACAACCTATCGCCGGACGCTACTGGCCGTTTTGTTTTTCATCGCACTGACGATTGATTGGGGTATTGTCCATGCAGGCGACATTAAAATCGGCGTAGTCAACACCGAGAAAATTTTGCGCGAATCGATGTCGGCGATTCAAGCACAAAAGAAAATCGATCAAGAGTTCTTACCGCGCGATGAAGACATCAAGAAAATGGCGACGCAGGCCAAAGTACTGCAGGACAAGCTCGAGAAGGACGGACAGAAGCTGGACGAGACCGAGCGGCGCAATTTGGAAAGAAATCTTGCCAATCTCAGCCGCGAATATCAGCGCGCTCAGCGGCAAATGCGCGAAGACCTCAACGTACGTCAGAATGAAGAGTACAGCTTTATTCTGGAACGAACCAATAACGCCATTCATAAGATTGCCGAAACAGAAAACTATGACTTGATCTTGCAACTGCAGGATTCAGTGTATCGAAGCCAGCGCATCGACATCACCGATAAAGTGATGAAAGCGCTCGATAGCGAACAGGAATAATCCGGTTATCCCGGAATTGCGAGGAAAAAGACAATGAACGCCATGAATATTCACGAAATTTTGAAATACTTGCCGCACCGCTATCCGTTGTTGCTTGTCGATAAGGTTATTTCGCTCGAAGAGGGGAAGGATATCGTTGCCGTGAAAAATGTGTCCATCAACGAACCGTTTTTTGCCGGGCATTTTCCGCATTATCCCGTCATGCCGGGGGTTCTGATTGTGGAAGCATTGGCGCAAGCGGCCGCGCTATTGACGCTCAAAACCGAAAATGCCGTCAATAAAACCGATTCGGTTTATTATTTTGTCGGTATCGACGGCGTGCGTTTCAAAAAACCCGTCATGGCGGGCGATCAGTTGGTGCTTAAAGTTGCCATAGAACGCCAGATCAAAGGATTATGGAAATATTCCGCCCGTGCCGAAGTGGACGATCAATTGGTTACCGAGGCGCAGTTGATGTGTACGGCTAGGGCGGTTTAACCTGTCTCATTTCGATTGTTGCCGGCATCGATCAATTGATTTGTTGCGGAATCGACGAGGCAGGACGAGGTCCGCTGGCAGGGCCAGTTTATGCCGCATGCGTTGTTTTGGATTCCGCGCATCCCATTGACGGGCTTGCTGATTCGAAGCAACTGAGTGAGAAAAAGCGGGATACGCTCGCGATTGCCATCAAACGCTATGCTGTTGCATGGGCGATTGCATCGGCAACGGTACAGGAAATAGACCGGCTCAATATTCTGCAAGCAAGTTTGCTCGCGATGCAACGAGC
>SXJH01000045.1 GCA_005779435.1 Nitrosomonas sp.
CGACATGGTACGAAGCGGCATGGGCGAAACTTTCGCTCCAATTCTGGACGAAGCCGTCACTACTCAGTCGTTTGGTTTGAATAGCACGGCGGCTTCCACGGCTGTTTTGAATGCTGCGGCAGAAAAAGTTCATGTCGATGCGCCGGTTGGGCACGCGAAGTGGGGCGGAGAATTGGCGCAGAAAGTAGTTTGGATGGCCTCTCAGCAAACGCAAGTGGCCGAGATTCATTTAAACCCGGCGCATCTCGGCCCGGTTGAGGTGATGTTGAGTATTTCGCAGGATCAGGCAACGGCGCAATTTGTGTCATCGCATCCGGCCGTGAGGGACGCGATCCAGGATGCATTGCCAAGATTGCGAGAAATGCTGGCTGAAAGCGGTATTCAATTGGGCGACGTGATGGTGGGTTCCGATTCGTTCCAGCAAGACAATAAACAGCAACAGCAGGCTCATCAATCGGAACGAGGCGTCTCATCCATGACGGAGACGCGTATGGAGACCGCCGGGGCTATCGAGGCAGCGGTCATGCCGACCAGGCATCATGGCATTGTCAATACTTACGCGTGACGATGATTCATTTTGCGCTATTTTCGATGCAATTCGATCAGATTTCATCATGAACGGCGCACTCTCAGTTTTGCATTTATCTCATTAAAAGAACCGGGTGAAAAGCCCGGTTCGCTCCTAATTTACGCTTGATTCCCGGGACGTTCCGGTATTCGCAAATAGCGACATTATTCCGTTGTTATTTGCTAAATCGGTTTGCTTTCTTGTCGAAGATAATAGAGTCCGTTTCAACAAGGAGTCAGCAAAATGTCGAAATCCAATACAGCAACAGCAACACCCGAACCCGCCGCAGAAGGCAAGAAAAGCAAAAAAGGTTTGATCGTTACGATCTTGGTAGCATTTCTTGCGATCGGCGCCGGTGCAGGCGGAACTTGGTATTTTATGAAAATGTCGGGCGGTGAGGAAGAAGCGGAACCGGCAAAACCGAAAGCACGGCCAACCACATTCGTCGATTTGGATATTTTCACCGTCAATCTTCAGCCGGAGGAAAATAATCAATACCTGCAAGTCGGATTGACGGTGAAAGTTACGGAGACCGATGTGGTGCAGGAAATCGCCAAGCAAATGCCGGCCATTCGCAATCGCATTCTGATGTTGCTATCGAGCAAAAAAGCGGCTGAAATCGCCGGTATTGCCGGAAAGCAACAGTTGAGCCAGCAAATTGCCGATGAAATCAAGCAAACGCTGAGCAGCGAAGAGCAGCAAGAAGACGTTCTCGAAGTATTGTTTACCTCGTTTGTGATCCAGTGACACGCTGAAATGGCTGAAGATTTTCTCTCCCAAGAAGAGGTCGATGCGCTCCTCAGAGGCGCTACCGGAGAAGGCGAAGAGTCGCAGGAAGAGGACAAGAATGCGATTCGACCTTATAACATTGGCACGCAGGAACGCATCGTTCGCGGACGCATGCCGACCTTTGAGATTATCAACGAACGATTTGCACGGTTATTGCGTATCGGACTGTTTAATTTTATGCGCCGTACCGTGGATATATCGGTCGGGCCGGTAAAGGTAATCAAGTTCAGCGAATTTGTCCGCAACCTCGTGGTTCCCACCAATCTCAACATGGTGCACATGAAGCCTTTGCGCGGCGCGGCATTGCTCGTTTTCGATCCCGACCTGATTTTCCTGATCGTGGACAACTTATTCGGCGGCGATGGCCGTTATCACACGCGCGTCGAGGGAAGGGATTTTACCCAGACAGAACAACGCATTATTCAGCGTTTGCTGGACGTGGTGTTTGAGGAATACGAAAAATCCTGGAAATCGGTACATCCGATTAAATTTGAGTATATCCGGTCGGAGATGAATCCTCAGTTTGCCACGATTGCCACACCGAATGAGGTGGTCGTTACCGTTGCTTTCAATATCGATATGGGCAATAAAGGAGGGTCGCTGCATGTTTGCATTCCTTACTCGATGGTAGAACCCATACGCGATACGTTATATAGCGCCTTGCAAGGCGATCATATGGAAGTCGATAAGCGCTGGATCAATTTATTGAAACAGCAAGTGCAAGGTGCCGAGGTGGAATTGGTGGCGAATATCGGCCACACGAAGGTTACGTTTGAACAAATTCTGAGTATGCAAGTGGGCGATGTCGTTCCTTTGGAAATTCCACGAACAATAACGGTAAACATCGACGGGGTTCCTGTCTTGGATTGCCGCTACGGCACTATCAACGGGCGCTATGCGCTCAAAGTCAACACATTGATTTCCCAATCGGAAGTTGAGTAATTTTTTGGAGTTTAACTATGGCTGAATCAACAGGAAACGATCAAGCGGAAACGGACGATTGGGCTGCCGCGATGGCAGAGCAAGCGGCATCCGAGCAAAGCGGCGCTCAACCGGAAGAGTCGTCCGACGACGATTGGGCTGCTGCGATGGCCGAGCAAGGGGCGGCTGAACAGGGATCATCGGCTATGGAAAACAGCGATCCTTTGACGAAAGCGCAAAATGCAAGCGCGACAGTTTTTCAGGAATTTTCAAAAGATAATGCAATGCAAAATGCGCGTCACGATATTGATTTGATTCTCGACATCCCCGTTCAAATGACTGTTGAATTGGGACGCACCAAGATAGCGATCAAGAATTTATTACAGTTGGCTCAAGGCTCGGTGGTTGAATTGGACGGCATGGCGGGCGAGCCGATGGATGTATTGGTTAACGGTTGTTTGATTGCACAAGGAGAGGTAGTGGTGGTGAACGACAAGTTCGGTATTCGATTGACCGACATCATTACGCCGAGTGAACGTATTCGCAAACTTAACCGCTAGAAGCCGACGATGACGACTCGATTATTGATGTTTCTCATATTTCCGGTTTCATGCTCCGTCTGGGCCGAAACGGGAAAGACCGGCTATGTACCGCCAGCTCCTGTGGTAACAACGGAGAGTATGGTGCAGATGATGGGCGGGTTGTTGCTGGTGCTGGCGGTTATCGGCGGCTTGGCCTGGTTGCTCAAACGTTTTTCGTTGGTACAGAATGCCGCAGGAGGGGTCGTTAAGGTCGTTGCCGCGACCGGGGTCGGGCAGCGGGAACGCGTGGTAGTGGTCGAGGTCGATAAAACTTGGCTGATACTGGGCGTTGCACCGGGGCGTGTCAATAAATTGCACGCCATGGAAAAACCGCAATCCGATGCAGGCAATAGTGCCCCAGGAGATCAAACTGCCGATACATTTGCCGCGCAGCTCAATCAAAGCATTAAAAAAGAAAATGTGGAATAAACCGGTATCGGCGATGCAATTTTTCTTGCGACATATTCCGATGCGACATGAATCGGGTATCGCGATCAAATCGCGTCTGCCCGGATCGACGAAGCATACTATGCTGAGGATTCTGCTGGTATGCGCGGGTTTTGTTGCTTTACCCGCATTTGCGCAGAAATCCGGTTTCCCGGCATTCACCAGTACCGCCAATCCGGATGGCAGCGCAACTTATACGTTAAGTTTACAGACGCTGATCTTATTGACAACGCTGACATTCCTGCCAGCCATGGTGCTGATGATGTCCAGCTTCACGCGAATTATTATTGTGTTGTCATTGCTGCGGATGGCGCTGGGTACGCAGTCTTCGCCGCCGAATCAGGTATTGCTCGGATTGGAGCTGTTTCTGACTTTTTTTATCATGTCTCCGGTAATCGATAAGATTTATAACGAAGCCTATTTGCCTTTCTCGGAAGATAAAATCAGCATCATGCAGGCGGCTGAAAAAGCCAGCGTGCCATTGAAGTCGTTCATGCTGAACCAGACGAGAGAAACGGACTTGGCATTGTTCGTACAAATTTCCGGCGGCGAAGAAATAGAAAGCCGCGATAACGTACCGCTGAAAGTGCTCGTGCCCGCTTATATTACCAGCGAGTTAAAAACGGCGTTTCAAATCGGTTTTGTGATTTTTATCCCGTTTTTGATTATTGATCTGGTGGTATCCAGCGTACTGATGGCAATGGGTATGATGATGTTGTCGCCGATGATTATTTCATTGCCGTTCAAACTGATGCTGTTTGTTTTGGTCGATGGCTGGCATTTGATTATCGGTTCGCTGACACAAAGCTTTTTTACGTAAAAGGAATTCGAATATGACTCCGGAAGGTGCAATGACGATTGGCCGGCAAGCGCTAGAGATTACATTCATGGTTTCCGCGCCTTTGCTGATCTCGGCCTTGATTACCGGCTTGGTGGTGAGTATTTTTCAAGCCGCGACGCAGATTAACGAAATGACTTTATCTTTCATACCCAAATTAATGGTGATGTTTTTGGTCATGGTGTTGGCCGGTCCGTGGATGATTTCCGTGATGACGGACTATATGCAACGGCTATTTACCAGTATCCCATCGCTGGCAGTTGGCTAACAAAATGTCATGATCAGCATTACCACGGCGGAATTGAACGCTTTGCTGGGCGCGTTTCTGTGGCCGCTCAGCAGAATTCTGGCCTTGATTGCAACCGCCCCGATCTTGGGAAATCCGAGTGTCCCCGTCAGGGTCAAGCTGGGGTTGGCAATCATGATTACTCTGATGGTGATGCCCGTGGTGGAAAAATCGATGCCGCAGCACATCGATCCTGCTTCCGGTATCGGTTTGATCGTCTTATTACAGCAAGTGTTGATCGGTGTCGCTATCGGTTTTGTCATGCGCATCGTGTTTGTTGCCGTTGAGATGGCGGGAGAATTGATCGGTTTGCAGATGGGCTTGGGTTTCGCTATTTTCTTCGATCCGCAAAGCTCCGGCCAGGTCGATGTGATTGGCCGTTTTATGGGTGTGATTGCAAGTCTTGCTTTTCTCGCGATGGACGGCCACTTGATATTGATTGCGCTCATTTCCCAGAGTTTCAGTACCTTGCCGGTAGGCGTGGAAGCCCTGACCGATGCAACATTCAGTACCTTGGCAAACTTGGGGGGCGAGGTGTTTAAATCGGGTTTGCAATTGTCGTTGCCGGTTCTTACCGCGCTGCTGATCACTAACCTTGCGCTGGGTATTTTGACGCGCGTGGCGCCTCAATTGAACATTTTTGCGGTCGGCTTTCCGTTGACGCTTTCCATCGGGCTGTTTGTTCTGGCATTGAGCATGCCGTTTTATGCGCCGATTCTGGAATATTTTGTACGCGACGGCTTAAATTTGATCATGGGAATTCTGAACATCAGCGAAATCTATACGCCATAGCGCTTTCAATTTACAAGGCGAATTCTCGAGCACCGCCCAACGCAACAGATCGCTTGCGCAACCAATTACTCGGTACTTCCTTAGTCCGACTCTAAGGTTAATCTAGTGTATCGTCCTCAACATATCTTTAGCTTTATTCACTTTTTTCAGAACCTGCTCCGGAGTGGCTGTCCAATGATACGGTTTTGGGTTGGCATTTCGATGTTCAAGATACTGATTTATCGCCTCTTCAAGTTCAGC
>SXJH01000006.1 GCA_005779435.1 Nitrosomonas sp.
CAATTTCGCGGCGGCAAAATTCAGTTCGTACACCAAATCCTGCATGTGATAATCCGCCATCGACGCCGCGTTGGAATTGAACGTGTTGGTTTCGAGGATGTCCGCGCCTGCTTCCAGATAGCCCGCGTGAATCGAACGGATAACGTCCGGCCGCGTCAGCGTCAGCAAATCGTTGTTCCCCCGCAAATCGTGTGGAAAATCGGCAAACCGCTCGCCGCGAAAATCCGCCTCGGTCAGTTTGAAGGTCTGAATCATCGTGCCCATCGCGCCATCCAGTATCAGGATGCGCTGAGCAAATAGACTTTCCAATAAGGCGGTGCGGGATTCTCGGGTCATGAATGAAGCGATGCGGTAAAAAACGAATCCGCCATTATATCGTAGATCGCGAGTCGGATAAGCAAAGCGCCGTCCGCCTTTCATCGCCCCGATCAGCCAAAAAATCCAAACGGCTTATCTCCCGATCAAAAAGCCGCCATGCATCAATCGGCGCGACAAACACACCTTATCTGTCAATAACGCACTCCGTACCGCTCTCGATAATGCTGCACCGACTGCAAATGCTGCGCAAGCTCCCGGTGATGTTGCAAATATTTCACCAGATCGTCCAGATTGATAATTGAGGTCACCGAAAGACCATGCATTTGCTGTACTTCCTGTACCGCCGAGAGTTCCTTGGTGCCACGTTCCATGCGATCGAGTGCGATCACGACACCGCCGGGCGTTGCATCGGCTGCATTAATCAAATCGACCGATTCGCGCACCGAAGTGCCTGCAGAGATCACGTCGTCGACGATCAATACTCGTCCGGCCATCGGCGCACCGACCAGTATGCCGCCTTCGCCGTGATCTTTGGCTTCCTTGCGGTTAAAACAGAACGGGTAATTTTTCCCCATTTCGGCCAGGGCGATGGCAATGGCGCTGACCAACGGAATACCTTTGTACGCCGGGCCGAACAACAGATCGAACGGAAGCTCGGCAGCGATGATCGCTTTGGCGTAAAATTGACCGAGTTTACGCAACGAGTCGCCGTCGTTGAATAAACCGGCATTGAAGAAATACGGCGACAGGCGCCCAGCTTTGGTTTTGAATTCGCCAAAACACAGCACATTGCGTTCGATGGCGAATTGAATAAAGGCTTGCCGGAAATCGGACATCGCTTGATCCATTCAAATTAAAAAGATGCAGATTATAACGCTTAACCTCAACGGCATTCGTGCCGCCGCGAAAAAAGGATTTTTACCCTGGTTGTCGGCACAATCTGCGGATATCGTATGCGTGCAGGAATTGAAAGCGCAATTGCCCGATCTCTCCGCCAATATGCTGTCGCCGGACGGTTATCGCGGCTATTTTCACTGCGCCGAGCAAAAAGGCTATAGCGGTGTCGGGATTTATGCGCGCAAAACCCCGGATCGCGTCATCGAAGGCATCGGCATTGCCGATATCGATGCCGAGGGGCGTTTTTTGCAAGCGGATTTCGGCGCGCTGAGCATCGTTTCGATTTATCTGCCGTCCGGTTCCAGCGGCGAGCATCGGCAAGCGGCAAAATTCTATTTTATGGAGAAGTTTTTCCCCATCTTGCAAAACCTGATGACCAGCGGCCGGGAAGTAATTCTGTGCGGCGACTGGAATATTGCGCATAAAGAAATCGATTTGAAAAACTGGCGCTCGAATCAAAAGAACTCCGGTTTTCTGCCCGAAGAACGCACCTGGCTGTCGAAGGTGTTCGACGATATCGGTTTTGTCGATGTGTTTCGCCGCTTGAACGCAGAATCCGACCAATACACCTGGTGGTCAAATCGTGGTCAGGCCTGGGCGAAGAACGTCGGTTGGCGCATCGATTATCAAATCGCCACACCCGCTATCGCGCAAAAAGCACGCAACACTGCAATTTACAAAGATGAGCGCTTTTCCGATCACGCGCCGTTGATCGTCGATTACGACCACACCTTATGACCGCATCGCCCCCTTCCAGTTGGTCGCAAGCATTGCGGATTTATACCCATCCGCGTGTACTGGGTATGCTGTCGCTGGGATTTTCCGCCGGGCTGCCTCTGCTGTTGATCATGGGCACACTGTCGTTCTGGCTGCGCGAAGCGGGCATCGATCGCACCACCATCGGTCATTTAAGCTGGATCGGCCTCGCGTACAGTTTTAAATGGCTGTGGTCGCCGCTAGTCGATCGCATGCCGTTGCCGCTGCTGACGCGGCTACTGGGGCGGCGGCGCGCCTGGTTGTTGCTGTCGCAAATCGTTATCGTCATTGCGCTGACGGGCATGGCCTTCACCGATCCGGTCGTCAATCTGACACATCTGGTTTTCTTTGCATTGGCGGTCGCCTTTGCTTCTGCGACGCAGGACATCGCTTTGGACGCTTACCGCATCGAAGCCGTCGCCGTTGAACTGCAAGGCGCGATGGCGGCAACGTATCAGGCCGGTTACCGCGTTGCGATGATTCTGGCTTCTGCCGGTGTGTTGTGGATCGCCGCATCCATTGATGTCACCACCGATGCTTATGAGCATGCTCCCTGGCAGTTTGCCTATTTGGCGATGGCGGCGACTATGGCGATCGGTATCGTTACCACGTTAATTATCCGCGAACCGGATGTTCCCTATAGCCGTACCATTTCAGAAAATGAAACCATCGCGCAGCAAATCGTCGCCCACTGGCATGTGCCCGCATACATCAAGGTCATGCTGGTTTGGCTGTATGGCGCATTAATCGCGCCCTTCCGCGATTTTATCGTGCGGCATGGGCAGCAGGCGTTGCTGATTTTAGGCCTGATCGCGCTCTATCGAATTTCCGATGTGGTGATGGGCGTGATGAGCAATCCATTTTATGTCGACATGGGCTATAGCAAGGAAGAAGTCGCCACGATCTCCAAAGTATACGGTGTCATCATGACCATCGCCGGCGCCGCCATCGGCGGCATACTCACCGTCAAAATCGGCATCATGCGCACGCTTTTTTTGGGTGCAGTGTTGTCGGCTGCAACAAATTTGTTGTTTGTTTGGCTCGCGGGACGCGGTCATGACGTCGGCGGCTTGATTTTTACCATCTCTGCGGATAATCTTTCGGCGGGCATCGCATCCAGCGCATTTATTGCATATTTGTCCGGTTTGACGAATGCCGCGTATTCAGCCACACAATATGCATTGTTTAGCTCTGTCATGTTGCTGCTGCCCAAATTTATCGCCGGCTTCAGCGGACAATTTGTAGATGCATATGGTTACGAATTTTTTTTCATCGGCACTGCATTGCTGGGCTTGCCGGTACTAATATTGGTTTGGCTTGCCGGACAGGCCAAATTTGAAATGACTGCTAAATAACAAGGCCATGACCACATCGACCCCCGAAACGGAATACCAAATGCTGCTTCAAACCGGGGAATTGAAGCCGGATAACGATCAAGCCAAGGCAATTGTGTCATTGACGCGACTGCATCGCGAGTTGATCGATCTTCCTTCAACGCACAACCGTGGCGAACGCTCGAAATCGCGTTGGTCTACTGTATTGTTCCACTGGCTTGGCAACGACAATACCGCACCGAAAGGCGTTTATCTTTACGGTGGCGTCGGACGCGGCAAATCGATGTTAATGGATTTGTTCTTCGCGGCAGCGCCGATTGCATCCAAGCGGCGCGTGCATTTTCACGAATTCATGCTGGACATCCACGCTCGCCTCAAAGACTGGCACGAACTTTCCGCGCGCGAAAAAATACAACTCGGCGGGCGCGCCAATGACGACGATCCGATGCCGTTCATCGCGCGCAAAATCATTGAGGAAGCCCGGCTACTTTGTTTCGACGAGCTGCAAGTGACCGACATCGCCGATGCGATGGTATTAACGCGGCTGTTCAAGGAATTATTCACTCAAGGCGTGATCGTCGTAGCCACTTCCAACCGGACACCCGGTGAATTGTACAAAAACGGCTTAAACCGCCAGCGTTTCCTACCTTTCATCGAACAGCTCGAAGAAAGGCTGGAGGTCATTTCACTGAATGGCCCCAGCGACTACCGTTATGATCGCTTGAAGGGCTCGCAAACCTATTACTATCCGATCAACGAAGAAACCACTGCGCAACTCTCGTCCACTTTCTTTCGCCTGACCGACCGTCGTATCGAAGACCGCGCCAAAGTGCCCAGCGAAGAGTTGGATATAAAAGGACGCAAGCTATTTGTACCGAAGGCCGCTCGCGGCGTTGCGGTATTTTCATTCAAGCGTTTATGCGAAAACCCGTATGGCACTGCCGATTACCTGACAATTGCACGCACCTATCATACGGTGATTATGGTCGCGATTCCTCAATTCACGGCGGAAATGAACGACCCCGGCCGGCGCTTCATTCATTTTATCGATGCGCTGTACGAACACGGCGTTAAATTCTTATGCTCTGCTGCAGTGCCGCTACCGGCACTGTATGCCGGAGGAGATCTCGGTTTTGAGTTTGAACGCACCGTTTCTCGTTTGACGGAAATGCAATCGGAAGATTACCTCGCCAGAGGTCATGGCAAACTGTTTATCGGTTCACAACCGATAGCGAATGACGCATTAACCCAGTAAATCTGTCAGCGCGATTACACGTTAACGATCTCGAAATCGTGCGTTATCTTGGCAGTGCTTCTCAGCATGATCGATGCGGAACAATATTTTTCTGCGGAGAGGCTGATGGCGCGCTCCACCTGCTGTGGATTCAAATGATGGCCTGTAACAATGTAATGCAAATGG
>SXJH01000046.1 GCA_005779435.1 Nitrosomonas sp.
ATCCAATCGTGCGGATTGCGTATTCACCGGCAAGGGATTGAGTTTCGGCGGATCGTTGATTCGTCCGGAAGCCACCGGTTACGGCACGGTATATTTTGCCGAAGAGATATTGAAACATGCCGGAAGATCGTTATCGGGAATGCGCGTTTCGGTCTCAGGCTCAGGCAACGTGGCGCAATTCGCAGTGGAAAAAGCCATGGCACAAGGCGCAAAAGTAGTCACCGTATCCGATTCCAGCGGCATCATCGTCGATGAAGCGGGCTTTACACCCGAAAAACTGGCGATACTGGCCGAAGTCAAGAATCATCTATATGCACGCCTCGACGAATATGCGCGGCGCGTCAACGTACCCTATCTGCCCGGCGTAAACCCTTGGCATATCCCGGTACAAGTCGCACTGCCTTGCGCAACGCAAAACGAATTGAACGGCGACGATGCGCGAACTCTGGTCAAAAATGGCGTTATTTGCGTCGCGGAAGGCGCAAACATGCCGTCGACCGCCGAAGCGGTGGAATGCTTCATCCATAACAAAGTGCTCTACGCACCCGGCAAAGCAAGCAATGCCGGCGGCGTTGCGACCTCCGGTTTGGAAATGAGCCAGAATGCGATGCGCATGTCGTGGACGCGCGAAGAAGTCGATGCGCGGCTAAAAGAAATCATGCAAGCCATACACAAGTCTTGCTTGAAATACGGCACCAATCCCGATGGCAGCGTGAATTACGTCAACGGCGCCAATATCGCGGGTTTTGTCAAAGTCGCCGATGCCATGCTGGGTCAAGGCGTTATCTAATATTCGTTGCATCAAAAACCGTTTGGGTCTTCATGAAAGAACGATGAAAACTCAAACGGCTGTATACTTCCAAGCCGCACCCTTCTCACGTTACCCCGTTCTATTCGATGGTTATGAAAAATTGGTTGCTCGGATTAATTCTTATCGCCGCCGCAGGAACATTATCGGCGAATCAAGACAGTGACTTTCTTGCCGCCCGGGAAGCATTCCAATCCGGAAACGCCAAGCGATTGAACGAGCACGCCGCACGGCTGCAACGTCATGTGTTGTGGCCTCATGTCGAATTTTATCAACTGCGCATGATGCTGCACACCACCGGCACCGGCAACATCCGATCGTTTCTCGCGCGATACGACGGCGATTTGGTGGCCGACCGTTTACGCACGGATTGGCTTAAGGCATTGGGTAAAACACGGCAATGGCAGCTTTTTGAAGCCGAATACCCGGCGGCAGTGAACATCGATACCGAGCTCCTTTGTTATTTTTATCAATACCGCCTGAGCGTCAACGACACAACGATATTAGCCGATGCAAAACCGCTTTGGTTCACATCGAGCAACCAACCCGACAGTTGCACGCCGATTTTTCAAACGCTGATCGCATCCAAGCAAATCTCGATAAAAGACATCTGGTCGCGAATCCGGCTCGCCTTGGAAGAAGATCAAACCAGCGTAGCGTTAAACGTCAATCGCTATTTACCGCCCGGCAATGCGCTTAACGGCAACGATCTCAATACGGCCGCAAAAAACCCGCAACGCTATCTGGAAACGCAAAAAGACAACATCGACTCGCGCAGCGACCGGGAAATCGTGCTATTTGCGCTGCAGCGGCTATTGCGCAACGACACCGATCAAGCTTATGCGCATTGGCAAAAAATCAAAAACCGGCTGACAGAATCGGATCGATCCTATTTTCTGGGAAAACTCGGTCATCGCGCCGCCATGCGGCATGACACCCGCGCACTGGGCTGGTTCAAGGAAGCGCGCGCCACGAAATCGGGCTACCCGCCTAGCGATACCGTGCTCGCCTGGCATGCACGCGCGGCATTGCGCGCCGGCAATTGGAACGAAGTATTGACCGCCATCGACTCCATGTCGGCAGCCGAGCGGCGAGTGGACACCTGGCGTTACTGGAAAGCGCGCGCATTAAAAACCAAGGGTCAGACGCAGGATGCAAATAAACTGTGGATTCCGTTAAGCGACGAGCATAGTTTCTATGGTCAATTGGCGCGCGAAGAACTCGGCACGCAATTGAGCATTGCTGAAAAAAGTTATCGCATAACCGCCGATGAAGTCTCCGGTATGGAGAAAAACCCGGGATTGCGCCGTGCACTGGCTTTTTCGCGCATGAATTTGCGCACCGAGGCATTCCGCGAATGGAGCTGGACCATCCGCAACTTCAGCGACGCCGAATTGCTCGCCGCATCGGAATTGGCGCGGCGGCATGGCCTGTACGATCGCGCGATCAATACCGCAAACCGCACCGCTAAACAACACGACTTCAGCCTGCGCTTTCTATCGCCGCACCGCGATACCCTCAAAAAAGTGCTGCAACAGCATCAACTGGACGAAGCCTGGGTATTCGGCTTGATCCGCCAGGAAAGCCGTTTTATTGCCGACATCAAATCCCACGCCGGTGCCGCCGGATTGATGCAATTGATGCCCGCCACCGCCGACTGGGTTGCCAAGCAGCTTCGCATCCCGAATTTCCGTCAGAACCTGGTAGTCGACGTCAACACCAATCTGCAG
>SXJH01000047.1 GCA_005779435.1 Nitrosomonas sp.
GGCGGATAATCTGGCGAGTTGCTGGATTGCTCGTACTGAGATGGATAACGATTTTTTGATTCTGAACGGCGATACCGTGATCGAAGCCGCGCTGTTGAGCAAAGTGTTGAATTCGGAATTTGCGCCCATTACACTGAGCGTGGATTTTAAGAATAGTTACGATGCCGACGATATGAAAGTACAACTCGATGCCTCAGGTTGGGTGCAGCAAGTCAGTAAAATCGTGCCGCCGCATCAAGTGAATGCGGAATCGATCGGGTTGATTTTGTTTCGTGAGCAAGGTGCGCATATCTTCCGGCAAACTGTGGAAGAGGCGTTGCGCCATCCGGCGGAGTTGAAATCGTGGTATTTGTCGATTGTCGACCGGCTGGCCAAGCAGCATTTGGTCAATTCGTGTTCGGTCGAAGGCTTTCGCTGGTGCGAAATCGATTTTATCGAGGATTTATCCCGCGCAGGGATTGTTTTTAGTCAATAAATTCGCATGATGCAACAGCCGATTCCATCGAACTTCAACGCCACGATGCGCAAATTCGGCGCACCGCAAACGATCATCCGGTCGTATCGATACTGGTCGGTGCTGCTGCGCCCGGCGCAGGCTACGCTGGGTGCATTGGTTCTGGCCGCGCATGAGCCGGTTACGGCGTTTTCCGAATTAAGCTTGCCAAGCTTTACCGAATTGCAGCAAGTGACGCAGCATATCGAAACGACGCTGACGAAAGCGTTTCAATATGACAAAATCAATTACTTGATGTTGATGATGGTCGATCCGGATGTGCATTTTCATATACTGCCGCGCTATGCGCAGCCGCAATCGTTTGCCGGTATGGAATTTGCCGATGCGGGCTGGCCGGGTGTGCCGAATTTAGGCCAAATCAACAAAACGGACGAGGCGATCAACCGGCACATTATGGATCGTCTTCTATCCTGCTGGCCTTGATAGTATGCGAGGTGAAAGTGATCGAAGAAAAAATACCCTATGTCAAAGAATTCCCGCTCCGCGAAGCGCATCACCTGGTACGCGACTTGATGACGCCGAATCCGTGGATTTATTGGGCTGATTTTCTGTTTCATATTGCGCTGGGCTGGGCGGCTTTTTTCACCGCACTGTTCTCGCCGTTCTTATCGTGGTGGCAACTGGGCGGATTCGTCGTGGCGGTGCTGGCGTTGTATCGTTCGGCAATTTTCGTGCATGAGCTGGCGCATTTGAAGAAAGGCACATTTAAGAATTTTCGTCTGGCATGGAACATCTTGAGCGGCATTCCATTCATGATCCCGTCGTTTACTTATGACGGCGTGCATAACGATCACCACAAGCCGGATGTCTACGGCACTGCGGCGGACGGCGAATATTTACCGTTTGCGACGCGAAAACCCTCGGAAATGGTGATTTACGTGTTGCTGTCGTTTTTGATCCCGCTTGCGCTTGCGGTGCGGTTTGTGTTGCTGACGCCGATCTCATATCTGATCCCGCCGTTGCGCAAGATCGTATGGGAACGCGCATCGTCGCTGACCATCGATCCCGCCTATCGGCGTGCGGAAGATGCGATTCGCAACGATCTCAATTGGCGGCAGCAGGAACTGGGGGCTTGCTTGTTTGGCGTTACCGTCATCGCATTGGTGATATGGGATGTGTTCCCGGTTTCGGTATTGGTGTTGTGGTATCTGACTTCCGTGACGGTATTTATCTTAAATTCGTTGCGCACACTGGCGGCGCACGCTTACCGCAATCCGGGCGACCGTAAAATGACCTTGCCGGAGCAATACCTGGATTCGATCAACATACCCGGCAATTTTCTGATCACGCCGCTGTGGGCGCCGGTCGGACTGCGCTATCATGCCACGCACCATTTGTTCATGAGTATGCCGTACCATAACCTGGGACGGGCGCAGCGTCGCTTGGTCAATGAATTAACCGACAACTCGCAATACCTCAAAACCATCCGCAGCGGCTTATGGCCTGCGCTGAGGCAGATTTGGCGCGAATCGTCCGAAGCCGCCGCCAATACTTCCCAGCAACAAAACGGGTAATGCTGAAAGCCATTCCATCGGCAGAAGATCCGCAACCGCATGTAACAAAGCTGGTTTTATTGCGCCACGGGCAAAGTATCTGGAATCGGGATAAAAAATTCACCGGATGGAGCGATGTGGCGCTCAGCCCGAAGGGAGAGCAGGAAGCCGAGCAAGCGGCCTATCTGTTGAAACAAGCGGGCTTTAACTTTGATCGGTGTTTTACGTCCACATTGCAACGCGCCACGACCACTGCGCGCATCGTGCTGACGGCCATGCGACAGGATGTTCCGGTGCAACAAAGCTGGCGCTTGAACGAACGCCACTACGGCGCGCTGGAAGGCATGGAGCGTTGGTCTGCGATCAAGCAATTCGGCGTCTGGCCGATCCTCGGCTGCCAAATCAAGTTTGACGCGATACCGCCGTGCTTGCATAGGCAAGATCCTCGCTTCCCCGGCAATCAATCCGACTACGCCGGAATCGATCTCCATGATTTGCCGGTCGGCGAAAGCATGCAGCAAACCCTCGCGCGCCTTAAACCCTATTGGCTGGAAACGATTGTGCCGGAAATCCGGCACGGAAAACAAATCCTGATCGTGTCGCACCGCAATACCCTGCGCGCGCTGATGATGCTGTTGGATCGTCTGACGCCGCTGCAAGTCATGAAACAAAAACTCGCGACAGGCCGCCCGTTGGTTTACGAATTGGATCGGCAAGGCAATGCTATGCGGCATTATTATGTGGATAAGCTGGTTTGATTTGGCATGCCGATCATCCATAGTTTCGCCCCGATTGCAGGCAATTACGCCAAAGTTCTGATTCTCGGCAGCATGCCCGGCGAAGCATCGCTGGCGGCAAACCGATATTATGCGCATCAACGCAACGCTTTCTGGCCGATTATGAGCCGATTGCTGCACATTCAACCGGAGGCCGGTTACGAAGAAAAAATAACGGCACTCGAATCTTCATCCATCGCGCTGTGGGATGTGCTCAAATCCTGCGAACGTTCAGGAAGCTTGGATTCCAGTATTGAACCAGGTACGCAAACAATCAACGATTTTCAAACTTTTTTCTCGATACATCGAAAAATTACCCATGTGTTTTTTAATGGCGGTAAAGCGGAAAACTGTTTCAGGCGCTACGTGCTGTCCAGCGATAATTGGCGGGGTGCAATGCGGTTTGCGCGCCTGCCGTCGACCAGTCCCGCCAATGCACGGCTATCCTTCGATCGGAAGTGCGAGATTTGGTGTGAGGCGATTCTCCCGGCACTGGCAGAGTGAGTGGTTATGCGCGGCAATTTAATGCCATTTGGCACGTTAATTCAAATAAATACTTGAACTTTACGAATAAGCGTGTATCTTATCAGGGTCTTTTGGATTCAAGCTGTGAAATGTGATGCTATTGGTTGATCTTTTTTCCTTGATATTCGACGACTGCTATGATTTATCATAGATGAAAAGTAACTTTTAATTATTAAGGAAATAGATATGGCAACAGGCATAGTAAAATGGTTCAACGATTCTAAAGGCTTTGGTTTTATTACGCCGGATGACGGGGGCGAAGACATATTTGCTCACTTCTCCGCGATTAACAGCAATGGCTATAAATCGTTACGCGAATCGCAGCGAGTAACCTTTGACATTACTACCGGCCCTAAAGGCAAACAGGCATCGAACATCGTGCCGCAGTAATGTCTTTATGCATTAAGTAACAAAAAACCCCGGCTTACCGGGGTTTTTTGTTGGTGGGAAAGAGTTGTACGTTTAAGGTATGTGGCGGCGGACTCGACAGAGTTCCTGGTAAATCCAACCTAAGATACGGTAGCATAGCGGCTTTCAATCAAGCGGATCATTTACTATGCCCGTCAATATTCCTCCTCTAACCCCCGAACAATTGTTGCCCGTTGCGGGCGTGGCCCTTGGCATTGCGGAAGCCGGTATCAAAAAGGCGAATCGCAAGGATTTGCTGGTGATGGTGCTGGATGAAGGCGCGAAAGCTGCTGGGGTTTTTACGCAGAATCGTTTTTGCGCGGCGCCGGTGATTGTGGCGAAGCGGCATTTGGCGCAGTCCGTGCGCGCGCTGGTGGTCAATACCGGTAATGCCAATGCGGGAACCGGTGAGGCGGGCATTGCCAACGCACAAATGACGTGCGCGGCGTTGGCGAAATTGCTCGGCATTGCGCCGCAGCAGGTGCTGCCGTTTTCCACCGGCGTGATCATGGAACCGTTGCCGGTGGATCGGATTGTGCAGGGGCTCCCGGCTGCGCTGGCGAATCGTGAAACGAATAACTGGTTCGATGCCGCGCACGCGATCATGACCACCGACATCGTGCCGAAAGCGGCGTCGAAGCAAGTACAAATCGACGGTAAAACGGTAACGGTGACGGGCATCGCCAAAGGTTCCGGCATGATCCGCCCGAATATGGCGACGATGCTGGGGTATGTTGCGACCGACGCGGCGATCAGTCAGCCGATGCTGCAAAAGCTGGTGCAGCACGCGGCGGATCGCTCATTCAACCGCATCACGGTGGATGGCGA
>SXJH01000048.1 GCA_005779435.1 Nitrosomonas sp.
TACATCGGGATGACGTTCGGCAATGGCGATCAGTGTTTTTGCCGCTCCGCTGGGTTGGCGGCGGCCTTGTTCCCATTCTTGTAACGTGCGTACCGATACGCCTAGCAATTTGGCAAATTCAGCCTGAGTCAGTCCTATTTTTTTACGTGCCGAAATGATGGGTGACATGACAACGCGTACTTTGCCCGCTGTCATTTGGCGAACGGATTCCAGTAACTCGGCTTCTAAGTCCCGGCTGTTTTCCCATGCTTCCAGTTCTTCATCGGTCAAAGGTTTTCTCGATTTCATGTTTCATTTCCTTTAAAGTTTTAGCGTTGATCGAATCCAGCTTGCTTTTTGCATAGATAAAAACCAAACAAATCTGACCATGTGCCAGACGGTTAAAATAAATAACACGCACACCACCGGATTTTCCCGAGCCCGAACGGCTCCAGCGTACTTTGCGCATACCGCCGGAGCTTTTGACAATATCGCCGATCTCGGGGTTTTCGGTGATGAACGTTATAAATTCATCATGCGCTTGATCTGTCCAGTAAGAAGGCCACAGGCGTTCAAAGATTTCTGTTTCAACGATGGTAAACACAATTTAATTATCCGTCAATGACGTATTATACGCATGTTATGCGATTTCTTTTTTGACAAATCGCTAACCGTTGCTGTCGGCTTATAGCCAACGCACTTGAGGATATAGTCGGTAATTTTTTGCATCGGATCTCGTAACCGTTCAACATCGGCAATAATGTAACCCGCAGTGATGTCATCGTTCATTTTGTGATTGGCCAACCGCTTAACAGCATAAGCCGATATATCCAGGCTCTCGGCAATTGTCATGAAGGTGCGGCGTAAATCGTGAATCGTAAATGTTACGCCGGATTCTTTTATAACTTTGGCCATTTGTTTACGCTGCTCGGTAATATGCCCTTGCCCATCTGATCGCTGAAAAACATAGGTATTCACAGCAGTGGCTTTTCGTTGTTGCAGTAAATCGTAGATAAAATTCGATAATGGCAACGTATGATCCAAGTGATTCTTGGTATCGGTCACTTTTAGGGTTTTAGCTTGCAAGTCGACATTATTCCAGGTCATGCTTGCGGCCTCTTCCCTTCTCAATCCGGTAAAAAGCACCAATAGCAAATAATCGCGAATGGTTTCACGGTTCTGGCTTTTGGAGTCATTCTTCAAATTCATGACGGCTTGAAACCAGGGTTTGATTTCATGCGGTTTAATCACGGTTTGGCGGCGCTCGACCCGATACCAGGCGCGGGTTTGCGATAAGCGCTTGACGGGATTATCCTGAATCAATGCTTATCCTTTGCTATCTTCGGTAACCGGATCACCCTTCGGCGGATATGTCCTGTTCCGGCCAGAGCACAAATCCCAATATGCTAGAATCCGATTTTCATCAATGATAAACTTCGTCGTAATCGGCTTGGTCAGGTAATCGATTTTTAGGCGGTGTCATGAAAAAAATACTTATGGTTGTTTGCAGCGGGTTAATTTTATCTTCCTGTGCTTGGGTTAAGGTTACGTCGCAAGGCGAAGCCGTACGTTTAGTGCAATCGACGAAATCGGTTGAGGCGTGCAAAAAATTGGGAAGGGCCAACACCAAAGTTGTCAGCAAAATTGTATTCGATCGCGATGCCGAGAAAGTTGCCAATGAGCTTGCGGATCTTGCGCGCAATGAAGCGGGATTGATGGGCGGCGACACGATTGTTCCTGCTTCCGGAATCGTCGATGGAAGGCGCGCTTTCGATGTTTATCAATGCGTTCAGCCCAATCGCCGCTATTAATAAAACGCCTCCCCATTCAACCATAAGCTTGCCGCCCTTTAACCGGCTGTCGCATCCATGGCTTGACAGCCGCCGGTCTGATAAAGTCTACTATCCCTAAGTTTTGTTCCGTTTGACGGGTACATAGCGGTTATTCTCTTCAATTGCAGCACACAAAGGATCAACACCGTGTTTTCATCCCTGAGTCGTTTAAATTTTGTGAAAGTGCTCGGGTTTCTGGCATTTTCCGCAAGCTGGCTCGGATTTGCGTGCTACGCGGGGCGCTTGGTTCCCGATCGGCAATTGTGGTTCGCTTTACTAGTAACATTGTTATTCGCCGTACCAATCTACTTTGCGGCCATTTATGCGGTGACCATTCAACGCATTTATCTGACCAGCCAATTCAAAAAATTGGGTATTTTGCATTGGCTGTTTACCCGCCGAATTCTGGCGTATCTTGGGTGGTTATTGTGGTCGGTTTTTTTTGCGTTTTTATTGCTGTTTTATCTTGGATCGGCCGATCATCAGGAATGGATCGCATTTTTCGCTGCAATCCCGGTATTCGCTATCGTTTATGCCGCCTTTTTCCCGCTAGCCGCACGCGAATATAAACCTTACATCGCCGCGCACAAAGCGTTGACATGGTCGCGCTGGGCGGCTTCGCTCATCATGGCGATTGTTTTTATGGCTTTCGTCAATCATGACGACATCAACCGGCAATATGCATCATTGCAAGAAGCGGTCGCCATGGAGAGCCGGAAATTGGATGGCGCGACAAACAGCATCTTGATACTGGAGACCAACCGGTTACTGGGATTTATCGAAGGTATGAAGCGATATGCGCTGGGCAGTTTACATTCGCTCAATACGTTATTCTATGCGGGTGTTATTTTCCTCGGCAGTTTGTTGTTTTTCTATAACATCATGTTGGGCGTTTCCAGCTTCATGCTGCCTGTCGCCGAGTACCGTCGCGTATTTGCACCGATTCAAGATACCGATCGACCGCCATCCGTTTCGCCCTGGACATGGGGCATCGCATCCGCATTAACGACATTTTTTGTGCTTTTTATTTATGTGCCTTCAACAGTTTATGTCGATGCCTGGCTACGTTCCAATCCGGAAGTCGTCGCCGAACTGCAAGAATCCCAGCAAATCGTTATTCAAACCGTTGAGAAAATCGGCGACGATTACTACAAACCCGGCACTGCCGGACAAATCGAACAGGCGTACCTCGATAGTCTAAGCAAAATGGAATCGTCGCTCGGCAAATTGCGGGAGACATCGGACAGCGGCTTTAAGCAGATGGCCGAAAATGTGGATAGCTATCTCGATTGGTATTACAGCCTGCCGGGCGAGTACGAACGCATCGTAGCGTTGGCCACCGGCGCATTGGAAAGTTGGATGGCGGAAAAGCTGCAAGACTATCTGATGCGAGGCAATGTGTTCGGCCCGGTGCAACAATCGATTGACGATGTCCTGAAAAACAATCAGCAACTACGCCAAGCACACCTACAAAACGTGGAACAAATTCTCGCCGAAAATCGCATCGAACCGGAAGAAAACACTCAGATCGAAGTTGTCCGTCACGCCTCGTTGAATGCGCTGAAAGAACCGCCAGCGCACAGCGTGATCGTCAACTTGGAAAATCGCATGCTGATTTCCGGCGGTATCGGTACCGCCGGTGCCATAACCGGTGCGATTGCCGGCAAGATCACAGCAAAGGTGGCAGGCAAAGGCATTCTCAAATTAGGCGCGCAAGCGGTCATCAAAGTAACCGCCGGGAAAGCGGTCAGCGCTCTGGGTGGCGCAGCGGCAGGCGCGGCTACCGGCATGGCCATCGGCTCGCTGATACCGGGCATAGGCACGGCAATCGGCGCGGCGATCGGCGGCATTATCGGCGGCATCACGATCGGTTTGACGGTTGAAAAGCTTTTGTTGATGCTGGAAGAAGCTTTCTCGCGCGAAGAATTCAAACAACAGATTCTCGAAGCGATCGAAGAAGAACGCATGGAATTTGAAAAATTTCTGCATGCACCGGCATTATTGAACAAGGCACCGGATAATTCCGAATCGGTAGCTCCGGCAATTCCGGATGGATTTCCGGCAACAGCTAAGGAGACGCTGATTCATTCGGCGAACGAGATGAAGCACGAGCGCATGGAACGCAGCAACCGAGACATATCGATACGATAGGCGAGGGAGCGAGTACCGCGCAACGAAGTAATTCGCTCGTACAGCCAATGAATCAACGTTTCCCTAACTGAACATCAATTTGATATCCGCTGCTTGCAAAAAACCCTGTTCAGTCGCCAAGTCGACCGATGTTAATGGATGCTGATTCAACCACTTATCAGGAAATTCGAGGTTGATCCTGTTCTTATTCACGGTAA
>SXJH01000049.1 GCA_005779435.1 Nitrosomonas sp.
TAGCGAACAATTAATCGCTTCATTGCAAGATCGCATTCAACAAGAGGCGCTGTCATACGCGCAGCGTGAACAATTATCTCAGCAAGCGATTAGTAACTCGAGTAGAACCATTCATGATCTTAACAAAACTATAGACGATATATTCCATTCAACTTCATGGCGAATGACCGCGCCGTTGCGATTCTTTGTTCGAATTGCGCGTGGCCAGTATCGTGAAGCATGGGAAAGTCTGCGTCGCAGAATTTTGCCATTGTTAAAGCGTATTTATTGGCGGTTGCCGGTTCGTTGGCGGGACAAAATTCTAGCCAGTATTTACCGAATCGCGGGGGCGCTTTTTGTCGGTACAGGACACTATGAGGCGTGGCGAGCCGGAAAAGTTGACAATATCGACCGGATTCCTATGAATTCCGAAGGGTTATTAGCCGGTATGGTTGATATATCCACGATTACTCCATTGGCAACATCACCGGGGCGCATTGCAATTCATGCGCATCTGTTTTACGCGGATCTGGCATCAGAGTTTGCCAATTACCTACGAAATATGCCCTTTCCATTCGATCTTTTCGTATCGACGCCCAATAAAGCAGCGCAACAAAAATGCGAACAAGTTTTTTCTCATCTACCACAACTGGGAAAGTTGACTGTGGTCATTGTGCCAAATTGTGGGCGCGATTTAGCGCCGATGTTATGCACTTTTGGGAACGAACTTCAACATTATGATTATATTGCTCATGTTCATGGCAAGAAATCCTTATATAACGGTGGCGCAACTGAAGGGTGGCGGGAATACCTTTTAACCCACTTACTCGGTAGCAAATTACAAATCCAGAAAATTTTTACGCTAATTACCAGGGAGAAAAATACAGGATTAGTTTATCCTCAAAACTTTAGAAAATTACCGTATTTTGCAAATTGCTGGCTCTCTAATAAGGCATGCGGCCAAAATTGGTGCAACAGGTTGAGCATCACAAAAATACCATCGGGCTACTTTGATTTTCCGGCTGGATCAATGTTTTGGGCTAGAACGGAAGCATTGAAGCCACTACTTGGCGCACAAATTAGATTTGAAGATTTTCCGGAAGAAACTGGACAAACCGATGCTACTTTGGCTCACTGCATAGAACGGCTGCTAGTATTGGTTACGCAACGATCTGGATTTAATTCAGTTATCTTGCAGGATACTCAATCGAACAGCTGGTCCCGCTGGCATTTTGAGCAATATTTATCGCGCAATCAGGAGAGTGTGCATTTTGTACTTTCAGATCCGGCTGTGCGAATTATCGTATTTGATGTTTTTGATACGCTATTGACGCGCCCGTTACTTAATCCCGAAATAATAAAAAATATTGTTGCTGAAAGGATCGGCGGCAGAGCAGGCGATTTATACCTCGAGTTTCGCGCTGCGGCAGAGTCTCAAGCGCGTCGGAAAGCTGGCCGCGATATAGGAATGGATGCTATTTTTTCAGAATTCATTGCAATGACCGGACTTTCTCCGGAAATCACACAGCAGCTCCGCGATCTAGAAGAGGCGGTTGAAATGGAGATAGTTACTCCACGACCGGAAGTGGTTGAGCTATTACAGAAAGCCATTTCGTTGGGTAAGCGGGTTGTATTGGCTAGTGACATGTATCTGCCAAAATCATTAATTGAAATGATGTTACAGCGGCATGGTATTTGCGGATGGCATGATTTTTATTTGTCCTCCGAAAACGGATTTCGGAAAGATACGGGTGATTTTTATCGGCAACTATTGATTCGGGAAAATGCTTCTCCAAATGAAATCTTGATTATCGGCGATAATGAGCACTCAGACCTGCAAATACCATCGAATTTAGGAATCGATAGGTGCATCCATGCGATGCGCCCTGTAGAACTTGCGCGCGCAATGCCTCGCTTAGGCGCGATCGTCGAAAAAATAATCTTTGACACCGATATCAATAAGCAGCTTACTCTCGGCACGATAGTGCAGGGAAATTTTCATCCTCTATTTTTCCCGCAATTTGAACCTTCTGATCTTATTCCATCGTCGCCTAGGGCAATCGGCTTTACTGTTGTGGGCCCCTTAATCCTCTCTTTTGTTCAATGGCTAGCGACAAAAGCTGCGGTCGATGGAATTCAGTGCTTATACTTTTTGTCACGCGAAGGACAAATACTGAAATCGGTTTATGATTTATGGTGTTCGAACAGCACAACACCGAACAAAATCATTTCTAAATATTTGGTGCTTTCTCGAAGAGCCATTACAGTCCCCATGATTTCTAATCTTGAGGATATTTTTACAATTGCTCGTACGAGATATTTTCCTAATTCTTTATCCGTTTTTATCAATGAGCGATATGGATTGGAATTATCTCAGAAGGAATGCGAAGAGCTTGCAATGCAGGGATTCTGGCCTAAAACCAAATTGGTTTCTGTTGAAAATGAAAATATTGATCACCTAAAACCGGTTTTGCAAGCTTTAGAAATTCGCATACTAAAAAATGCGCAAATTGAGCGCCCGGGTTTATTAAATTATCTGAGTAGCTTGGATCTCAACACGGCATCATCTGCAATTGTGGATATTGGATATGCGGCAACGATACAAGGTCAACTTAATCAACTAATGAATAAAGCCATACATGGATATTATTTATTAACCCAGACACGAGCCGAAACTGTCGCTTTAAAATATAAGGTAATGATCCAAGGTTACTTTGGTCATTACATTGATCCGAACATTGTTTCAAGTCTACCGCTATTGTACAAAGAGAGCTTTACTCTGGAAAAGCTGCTAAGCTCGGACGATGCGCAGATCGTTTGCTATCAGCGAACAGAATCTGGAGACATTATTCCTCAATTCCGACAACTTGATGATAGAGAGCGTCAATCGGCCTTAACGCGAGTAGAAATCAGGCGAGGTATAATGGATTTTGTGAATCAATCCATTATGATACGTGACAAAATCACCGATACTTTCGAGGTTCCTTCAGATATTGCGACTGTTTTATTCGATAAGTTTGTTAGACATCCTTCCCAGTCAGAAAAGGAGATTTTGAGTTCTTTGGTTCTTGATGATTACTATTGCGGGCGAGGTCTTGTAAGTTAATGCTATCTAATGATGATCAGATTTTGTTGAATAAAGGATATATTGGTCATCCATGAAAAATCCCTATTTTTCAATAGTTATCGTTAATTATAATGCAGGTGATATGCTGGCTCGAGTGATGTTATCGCTAGAACAGCAAACCTATAAAAATTTTGAAGTGATTGTTATCGATAATGACAGTCATGACGAATCTTGGTGTGCAGCGAAGAATTCAACGTTTCCATGTCGGTTGGTTCGATTGAATGAAAATATCGGATTTGCTGCGGCTAATAACCTTGCCGTAGAAAAATATGTTCATGGAGAATGGCTATTTTTACTCAATCCGGATGCTTATCCGGAGAATGAATGTTTGGCGATAATTGAACAAGGTATTCAACAAAGGCCCGATGTGGAGTGCTTTGCCTGTAGTTTGATCAATGCAAATAAGCCAGCGCAACTTGATGGACTTGGAGATGCTTATCATATCTCCGGGTTGCATTGGCGCACCGGCCATGGAGTTCCTTGTGAAATAGCTCCGGTTCATCCAGTAGAAATTTTTTCGGCATGTGCTGCAGCTGCGGTTTATCGAACCGAGACATATCGCCGATTGGGCGGCTTTGACGAAGCCTACTTTGCTTATTCGGAAGATGTGGATCTGGGCTTTCGCTTGCGGCTTTCAGGGGGCACAAGCTTATTATTGCCTGCTGCTAGAGTACATCATGTCGGTTCTGGAATCACAGGACGATCGAGTGATTTCTCGATTTACCATGGTCACCGCAACTTGACCTGGACATTCATAAAAAATGTTCCCAATCCGCTGTTGCCGTTTCTTTTTCCAATTCATTTGGCGATGGTATTGTACATGGCATTGTTTTTTGCTGTTTCCGGGCATTTTTCGCTTTATATGCGCGCCAAAATTGATGCTTTCAAACAAATTGTTCCCCAATTGGCACAAAGAAAAAAAATTCAGCATGAACGAACCTGCTCCTGTTTGAATCTGTTGCGCATGATGTCTTGGTTGCCGCATAGATTTTGATTCAGTCGCGCAAATCATGGTCGCAGTAAGCGAGTATTGCCTCAATACAAATGATCAAGACAGAGAATCTGTATCCATCGTCGTGGTTAACTACAATGCCGGTGCATTGTTGTACGAATGTATTCAATTCGCACTGCGACAGGCACAGCAAGTCATTGTTATTGATAACGCTTCAACCGACTCCAGCTTATCGAGATTAACATCAAATCACCCTGCGGAAGATCGCCTTCGAATCATTAATCTGAATCGCAACATCGGGTTTGCTGCCGGTTGTAATAAAGGATTTGCTGTTTCAACTCAACCGTATATCCTGTTTCTGAATCCCGATTGCATCCTAGCTCCTGATTCGTTGCGCCGTATGATCCAGGTAATGGAATCCGATCCTCAAATCGGCATGGTGGGCGGTTATTTGATTAATCCGGATGGAACTGAGCAAGGCGGTGGGCGGCGAGCGATTCCGACGCCGTGGCGGGCTTTTGTTCGTGCTTTCGGTTTGTATCGTTTAGCGAAATTCCGACCGCAGCTCTTTTTTGACTTCCATTTGGATAAACAACCGCTGCCGCAAGTACCGGTTGAGGTGGAAGCGATATCCGGCGCGTTAATGTTGGTTAGGCGTGAAGCTATTGACGATGTCGGCACTTGGGATGAGGGTTATTTTCTACATTGCGAGGATTTGGATTGGTGCATGCGTTTCCGGCAAAAAATTTGGAAGATTATTTTCGTGCCGGATGCGCCGGTTACGCATTTCAAAGGCGCTTGCAGTCAAGCGCGACCATTTTTTGTCGCATGGCATAAGCATCGCGGCATGCTGCGTTTTTATCGCAAATTTTTCCGGCAGCAATATCCCGGTATTGTGATGGGGCTAATCACAGTGGCTGTTTGGCTGCGCTTTGGTGTCACCGTGCTGTTTCATGCGATACAGGGCGGGTACCGGATATTGAAACCGAAACATGAATGAACGACAGGTCGGATTGCTCGGTGCAACTAGCCTCACCGGGCAATGCTTAATCCGGCATTTGATTCAGAACGACTGGCGGGTGACCGCGTTTTCCCGTCAATCGGTTGCGCAGGATGCGCTTTTGCACCGGCAAATTTCCTGGCAGCAGCTTGATCGGAACAAAATTGGTGCGGTATCGGGCGGCATTCCAAATTGGATTTGCGCCGCTCCGATCTGGATTTTACCCGGTTATTTTGATTTTTTAGCTGCGCATGGTGCGCGGCGCATCGTCGCATTATCGTCGACAAGCCGTTTTACCAAAAACACTTCTTCCGATCCGCATGAGAGGGAAATCGCACAAAAGTTAGTGCACAGCGAAATACTTTTACAAACATGGGCAAGCGCACATGCGATAGAATACGTCATTTTGCGTCCAACGCTGATTTATGGATACGGACGCGACAGGAATATTACCGAAATCGCAAAATTCATCCGGCGGTTCGGTTTCTTTCCTCTGCTAGGGGGTGCCACGGGTTTACGGCAACCTATTCATGTGGAAGATGTCGCTCTTGCATGTTTTTTCGCATTGAGTGCTTTTAATTTGAAAAACCGTTCCTATAATTTGGCAGGAGGGGAGGCATTGCCTTATCGCGACATGGTGAAGCGGATATTTGAAAAACTCGACCGCCAACCGCGCATGCCGACAATACCGTTATGGCTCTTTCAGTTTGCCGTGCGGGGAATCGGATGTCTGCCGCGCTATCGGCATTTGACTTTGGCGATGGCGGAGAGAATGAATCGGGATTTACAGTTTGACTATTCGGATGCACGGCGCGATTTGCATTTTTCCCCCAGGCCGTTTAATTTAACGACCGAAGATTTATACGGCGCAAACGAACAAAATTAACCAATTTCATATCGAACTTTAGGTCATGCTTAATCAACCAGTACTATTTACGCGACGTTTATTCTATCTCTATCGATGAAATTTAAACTGAAAGCCCCGCAAAACGAACTTGCGCAAGTTTTAGCCAGCTTTAAAAAAACCTTCAGGAATATCGGTGTTTTTAGCGCGGTTATTAATATACTGATGCTTACACCGGCCATTTATATGCTGCAACTCTACGACAGCGTGTTGAGCAGCCGCAACGAAATGACTTTGTTGATGCTGACGCTGATTATGCTGGGCGCTTATGTTTTTCTCGGCGCATTGGAGTATGTGCGCAGCTTTATCTTGATCCGTGTCGGCGCGCAACTCGACATAAAACTGAATAAGCGCGTTTATACCGCTGCCTTTGAGGAGTGCTTAAAAAAAGGCGACAGTAACGCAGGGCAAGCATTGAAAGATTTGACCAATCTGCGGCAATTCCTGACCGGTAATGCATTGTTTGCTTTCTTCGACGCACCGTGGTTTCCGATTTATTTAACCGTTATCTTTTTGTTTCATCCCGCATTAGGCTTTTTTGCGCTTTTCGGCACTATTGTCATAATCGTATTGGCTTATATTAACGAGAAAATTTCCCATCAACCTCTGTCCGAAGCGAACTCGATGGCGGTTGCATCCGCCAATGTGGCTTCCAATAACTTGCGCAATGCGGAAGTCATTGAGGCCATGGGCATGCTGCCCAATATCCAATCCCGCTGGTACAAGCTACACAGCCGTTTCCTCAGCTTGCAAGCGGAGGCCAGCGAAAAAGCAGGCATTGTTACCGCGCTATCCAAATCTTTCAATATGGTGTTGCAATCGCTCTTATTGGGACTGGGGGCTTTATTGGTGTTGGAAAACAGCATTACTCCCGGAATGATGATCGCCGGTTCCATTTTATTCGGTAGAGCTGTTGCACCGGTGCAATTATTGATCAGCGTATGGAAACAAATTGGCAGTACGCGCAGCGCCTACGAGCGGCTCGTTAAATTGCTCGAACTCAATCCGGCGCGTGAGGCGGGCATGGCACTGCCCAAACCGCAAGGTGCTATCGCCATCGAAGCGGTAACGGCAATCCCGCCGGGTGCAAAAGTTCCTGCAATCAAAGGATTGAGTTTTTCATTAGCCGCCGGTGAAGTGCTGGGCATCATTGGCCCGAGCGGATCCGGAAAGTCGACGCTCGCACGTTTGCTGGTCGGCATATGGCCTTCTGCAGCAGGAAAAGTACGGCTCGACGGTGCGGATGTTTATCTGTGGAATAAAGACGAATTAGGCCCGCACATCGGTTATTTGCCTCAGGATATTGAATTGTTTGCCGGTACTGTGTCGGAAAACATTGCCCGCTTTGGCGAAATCGACGCGGATAAAGTCATTTTGGCCGCTAGACGTGCCGGTGTTCATGACATGATTCTCAAAATGCCCGAAGGCTACGATACGTTGTTAGGCGACGGCGGTTCCGGATTATCGGGCGGGCAGAAGCAACGTCTCGGCCTGGCGCGTGCAATGTATGACGATCCGTCGCTGATCGTACTCGACGAACCCAATTCAAACCTGGACGACATTGGGGAGCAGGCGTTGCTGGCCGCCATTATCGATTTGCGTAAGCGTGGGAAAACCATCGTTTTGATTACGCACCGCACCAGTATTTTGGGGGCAACTACCAAGCTGCTGCTATTGCAAGACGGTACTGCAAAACTGTTCGGGCCGACCAATCAAGTCGTTGAGGCATTAAAACAACAGCAAGCCCAAGTTACGCAAAAAAAGATTGAAGAAAATGCTTCTCCTGCTGCAGCGGCTAATGCAACGGATTCTGCCGCCGGGTAACAGCGCTTTGCTCGTTTTAGCGCGATACGCCGATGATCGATAAGGGAATTGATAAAACTCATGAACGTAGAAGAAAAGACAACAGCGATTAGCGGTGATACTGCCGTTTCGTCGCACCGGGTTGAGACCGATGAAACCTCTTATACTCGGATGGGTTGGTGGATTGTGCTGGCCGGTTTTGGCGGATTCGTTCTGTGGGCTTCTTTTGCACCTTTGGATAAAGGAGTACCTGCATCGGGCACAGTGGTTGTATCCAGTTACCTCCAAGTAGTACAGCATCAAACCGGCGGCATCGTCGATAGCATTCTGGTGAAAGAAGGAGATCGTGTTAGAGCGGGGCAAGTACTGGTGCGCATGAACGACATACAAATTAAGGCGCAAGCCGAAATTACGCGCACGCAGCTTTATACGGCACGTGCTGTCGAAGCTCGACTGCTTGCGGAACGCGATGGTGCAAACGAAATTTATTTTCCGGAAGAGTTATTGGTATTGCGAAGCGATCCGCGAGTAGAAAATAACATTCTGGTACAAAGTCAATTGTTCGCGGTGCGAAAAACGGCTTTGCAGCATGAAATCGCGGCATTGGATGAGGGTATCGCCGGGCTTAAAATGCAACTGCGCGGACTGGAATCGTCAACATCCAGCAAAAGTCATCAGTCGAAGATTCTGCAGGAACAACTCGAAAATTTGCGTGAACTTGCCAGTGAGGGTTTTGTGCCGCGCAACCGCGTGCTCGATACCGAGCGAACCTATACACAAGTGCAGGGAGAAATTTCTTCCGATACCGGCAATATCGGCCGTATCCGAAGTCAAATTTTAGAACTGGAACAGCGCCGTATCCACCGGCAGCAAGAGTATCAAAAGGAAGTACACCAACAGCTTTCCGATATCAAGCGTGAAGCGGATGCGTTGAGTAGCCGTTTGGAAGGGCAAAATTTTGAATTGTCGAATATCGAAGTGAAAGCGCCAATGGATGGTATCGTGGTTGGTATGAATGTTTTTACACAAGGTGGTGTCATTGGGCCGGGGTTTAAGTTGATGAATATCGTTCCCAGTGATGACACACTGGTTATTACCGGAAAAGTACCTGTCCATTTGATCGATAAAGTTTATACCGATCTCCCAGTGGACTTAATTTTTTCCGCGCTTAATAAAAAGCATACGCCCAATATTCCCGGTATCATCACATATGTATCCGCAGATCGGCTGATTGAAGAGCAAAGCGGTATTCCCTACTACAATATCAAAGCCAAAGTGACGCCTGAGGGTATGAAGGAATTGGTTGACCAACAAATTCGCGTGGGAATGTCAGTGGATATATTTATTAAAACTGGTGAACGATCGTTAATGAATTATATTTTCAAGCCAATTCTTGTTCGACTCCATTCAGCTCTGAGCGATGAGTAATCATTATGATCGTGTGCTACAAAAGGATTTTGCTATTTACCTGGCTGATGTCATTCGGTCACATCGGTTATGCGCAGTCGCTCAGTTTGTTGGCGGCGTACGAAGCTGCGCTGCAGCACGATCCGATCTATCGGTCGGCAATGCACGAGAATCAAGCTGGCGAACAAGCGGAAGCCATCGGACGATCGCATCTTTTACCGAGCTTGGTTGTTACGCATGCACAAAACAAGAATTCAGGATCGATGGATACCGGCGTAGGCACGCAGCCGCTGAATTTCGACGGTCAAGTCAGTACGCTGACGTTGCGCCAACCCTTGTTTAACATGGAAGCCATAGCGGGTTATCAGCAAGGTAAAGCAAGGGCCGATTCCAGCCGAGCTAAATTCATAGGACACGGGCAACAATTGGTTGTTCGCTTGGTAGAAGCTTACGTGGAAACGCTTTTGGCGCAAGAGCATGTAAATATATCGGAAACCCAGCGCGATGCACTCGAAGAACTGAAGCGCGTCAATGAACGCATGCTGCAAAAAGGGGAAGGAACGACGACCGACGTTCTGGAAACGCAGTCCAAATTTGCTCTGTCTGAAGCAAAAATCATTGAAGCAAGAGACGAATTTGAAATTGCAAAATTGAAACTCGAAACTATTGTCGGTCAGAAAATAATGCAACTGGATCGCCTATCGAATTCTTTTTCGACGGGAAACATTCACTTGCCGGACTACGATAGCTGGCATACCTTGGCATTGGAGCAAAACGCGGAGCTGATTACGCAGCGCCATAACGTTGTGTCGGGCAAAGAGGAAATCAAGAAAAACAGAGCCGGTCATATGCCTCGCGTCGATTTTGTGGCAAGTCTCCAAAAGAACAAAAGAGGGTCTTTTATTACCCAAGGATTGGATGCGGAATTTGGCACCGTCGGTATCGAAGTTAACATGCCTTTATATTCGGGAGGACGTGTGAATGCGCTCACTGCGCAAGCGACTGCAAACCATGCGCGCGCCGAAGCGGATTTGGACGCGGCTACCGATAAAGTGATGGTCGATCTGCGCAAGCAATACAATCAGCTTGTCAGCGGCATCAAGCGGATCGAATCGCTGGAATTGGCGGTCAAATCGGCGGAGCTGTTGGTCGATGCCACACAAAAAAGTATACGCGGCGGAATTCGCATCAATTTGAATCTGCTCGATGCGCAACAGCAACTGCATACCGCGCGGCTCGATCTTGCACAAGCCAGATATCGCTATTTGCTGGCATACCTTCGCTTGCAATTGGCCGCCGGTACACTGGCATTGAACGATTTGCAAAACATCGCCCGGTATTTTATTACCAACCAAAATTGAGCAGCATTATTTGATGCTGCCGCGCAATGTTTGCGCGGCCTTGTTGATACCGGTTTAAAATTGACCAGGGGAAAACAGAGCGCAGGATACTACGCATCTGTGGATAAGTCGACCGGACTGATTTGACATGTTGAAAAAGCAATAACTCGAACTAACATGGATCGGCAAGGACAAGTAACCCAAGCTGGAATCGTGCATCCTACCGGTATTGAAGCAGAAGTCCTTCAACAAGAGTGCGAGAACCAAACCGTGGAAATATTTGCTGCTACCTCACGATGAAATTGTGGAATCGCAGCGACTGATTGATTTTGCGGAAATAAATGCAGATAACTATGTGTCGATATTGCGCATCAGCGCCGCCGCAAAAAAACCATCCGTTTGATGCAATTTGGGTGTTAGTTGCAGAAACCCGCCGGTATCCAGCGAAATTTTTTGCTGCGCCAGTAATTCGGCGCAATTCAATACGCTGAATTGCGGATGGGTCGCCAGAAAGCCTTCGATGATTTGTTGATTTTCTTCCGGCAAAAAACTGCACGTCGCATACACCAAGCGCCCGCCCGGTTTCAATAAACCGGCGGCGGCGACAAGGATCGCCGCTTGTTTGGCTTTGAGTTCTTCGATGCTCTGCGGCGACTGACGCCATTTTAGATCCGGGTTGCGGCGCAATGTGCCGAGGCCGCTGCACGGCGCATCGACCAGTACGCGGTCGATTTTTCCATTGAGCCGTTTGATTTTGATGTCATTTTCATTGTCGATGCGCTGCACATGCAGATTCGACAAGCCGGAGCGCTTGAAGCGCGGCTTCAGATTGCTCAGCCTTTTTTCGGAAACATCGAATGCATAGAGCCGTCCTTTCGAATTCATCAACGCACCGAGCAGCAACGATTTTCCGCCCGCACCGGCGCAGAAATCGACCACCATTTCACCGCGCTTGGGCGCGAGCAAATACCCAAGCAGTTGACTGCCTTCGTCTTGCACTTCGATTTGTCCGGATAAAAACA
>SXJH01000050.1 GCA_005779435.1 Nitrosomonas sp.
ACCACCAAACAAACCGACTTTACCGCCTTTTGCGAATGGACATATCAAATCGATTACCTTGATACCGGTTTCAAGTAATTCCGTCGATGCCGATAACTCATCGAATGCAGGCGCTTCACGATGAATCGACATCTCCCGTTCCGCACCGATATCGCCCATTTCGTCGATTGGACGACCCAATACGTCCATGATTCGACCCAATGTTTTTGTGCCGACTGGAACGTTAATCTGCTTCCCGGTATTTTTTACCATCATGCCGCGACGCAAGCCATCGGACGAACCCAATGCGATGGTACGCACCACACCATCGCCAAGCTGCTGCTGCACTTCCAGTATCAGCTCAGAGCCTTCCATGCTTAACGCGTCATATACCTTTGGCAGAGCATCCCGTGGAAATTCCACGTCAATTACTGCCCCAATACACTGAACAATTTTTCCTTGACTCATCGTTGTTCCCTAAACTTATTTCAAAAATTTTTAAACAGCAGCCGCGCCACCGACGATTTCCGACAACTCTTTGGTAATCGCAGCTTGGCGCGATTTGTTATATATCAAAGTCAATTCATTAATAACGTTGCCTGCATTATCGGATGCTGCTTTCATTGCAACCATTCTGGCCGATTGCTCCGATGCCATATTTTCGGCAACCGCCTGATAAATGATCGCTTCGACGTAACGCACCATGATGTCATCGATCACAGGCTTGGCTTCAGGCTCGTAGATATAATCCCACGATGTCTTAGGTTTATCGCTATCTTGCTCATCGCCTTTCATTCGCTCGTCGGTCAGCGGCAGCAATTGTTCCATCACGGGTTCTTGCTTCATGGTATTGACAAAACGATTATAAAAAATATACACGCGATCGAATCTATCTTGCGAATATCCATCGAGTACGATTTTTACCGCACCGATTAACCGGGCAATATCCGGCGTATCTCCAAGTCCTGCCACTTGCGAAGTAATATTCGCGCCGATCCTGCCCATGAAGCCTAGGCCCTTGTTACCGATGCAACATACCTCGATTTGTTCCCCTTCGGACTGCCAGGCCTTCATTTGATTGATGGTTTTGCGCAATACGTTGGTATTCAAACCGCCGCACAAGCCTTTGTCGGACGTCACAACGATGATTCCGATTCGTTTGACGGTATCGCGCTCGACTAGAAATGGATGTCGATATTCCGTATTGGCTTTACTCATGTGCGCAGCCACATTACGTATTTTTTCGCCATAAGGTCTCGCTTTTTTCATGCGATCCTGCGCCTTCCGCATTTTCGACGCGGCGACCATTTCCATGGCCCGCGTGATTTTTTGCGTATTCTTTACGCTTTTGATCTTATTGCGTATCTCTCTGCTGCCGGCCATTTGTTAGTAGGTTCCGTTTTTCTTGAATTCTTGAATAGCGGCAATCAACTCTTTCTCTGTTTCCGCATTCAATTCCTTGCTTGTCTCAATCTTCTCAAGAATAGCGCCGTGTTGTCCGCGAATATAACTCTTTAATGCCGCTTCGAACGCCAATGCACGCTTAACCTCGACATCGTCGTAATAGCCATTATTAATTGCAAACAACGTCAATGCCATCTCAGAAACGCTGAGCGTCGCATACTGCGGTTGTTTCATCAATTCGGTCGCCATTTTTCCGCGCTCAAGCTGTTTACGTGTCGCTTCGTCCAAATCCGATGCAAACTGCGCAAACGCAGCCAATTCACGATATTGCGCCAATGCCAAGCGAATACCGCCGCCCAATTTCTTGATAACCTTGGTTTGCGCGGCGCCGCCAACACGGGAAACGGATACACCTGCATTGATTGCCGGACGTATGCCGGCATTGAACAAGTCGGTTTCCAAAAATATTTGACCGTCTGTAATTGAAATCACATTGGTCGGCACGAATGCCGTTACGTCTCCCGCTTGTGTTTCAATGATCGGCAATGCCGTTAGCGAACCGGTTTTTCCTTTTACTGCGCCATTGGTTGCTTTTTCGACATAGGCCGCGCTTACCCTGGCCGCTCTTTCGAGAAGACGGGAATGCAGATAAAACACGTCGCCTGGATACGCTTCACGACCCGGCGGACGTCTTAGCAGCAGCGATATTTGGCGGTACGCCCACGCTTGTTTTGTCAGATCATCATAGATAATCAGCGCATCCATTCCCTTATCGCGGAAATATTCGCCCATGGTACAGCCTGAATACGGCGCGATGAATTGCATTGCTGCCGATTCCGAGGCTGTTGCCGCCACGACGATGGTATATTCCATGGCGCCATGCTCTTCCAATTTGCGCACCACGTTTGCAATCGACGATGCTTTCTGTCCAATCGCAACGTAGATGCACAGCATGTTTTGCCCTTTCTGATTCAAGATCGCATCAATCGCAACAGCTGTTTTTCCTGTTTGACGGTCGCCGATAATTAATTCACGTTGACCTCGACCTACCGGAACCATCGAGTCCACCGATTTCAGACCTGTTTGCACCGGCTGATCGACGGATTGTCTCCAGATTACGCCGGGCGCAATCTTCTCAATCGGTTCCGATTTTGTTGCCGTTACCGGTCCCTTGCCATCTATCGGCTGACCTAGCGCATTTACAACACGCCCTAACAAGCCTTCCCCTACCGGCACCTCAAGAATCCGACCGGTACACTTAACAGTGTCGCCTTCGGTAATATGCTCATAGGCACCAAGAATTACCGCACCAACGGAATCCCGCTCCAGATTCAATGCCAATCCGAAGGTATTGCCCGGAAACTCCAACATTTCACCTTGCATTACATCTGATAATCCGTGTATGCGGACAATACCGTCTGTTACAGAAACAATCGTACCTTGTGTACGGACTTCAGCTGTATCAGCAAGTCCTTCAATCCTTTTTTTAATCAGCTCACTGATTTCGGATGGATTTAACTGCATTTCATTTAACTCCTAGCTTTTAAGGGCAATAGCCATGGCTTCCAGCTTTCCACGTACAGAAGCATCTAAAATTTCATCACCAATTTCTACTTTGATCCCGCCAATTAAACTTGAATCGACGGTCACGCTTGCTTCTATCTTGCGTTTAAATTTTCGCTCCAGCTCTTCAACCAATTGATCCAGTTGACTGCTTTCCAATTCAAACGCACTGACGATCTTGGCTTCCAGTACACCTTCATGCTGCGCTTTCAATTGCTCGAATAATAGGCTTACTTGCGGGAGTACTTGCACGCGCTTATTTTCGATCATAAGCGTAATCAAATTCCGCGCTTCTCGGTTGAATTTTCGACCACCTATTTCGAGTATCAAATCACTTAACTGCTTGACCGAAACCAATGGATTTCCGACCAGTGTTTTTATGCGGTCATTTTCAGCAATCTCTGCGGCAAGTTTCAAACCTTTCGACCATTGCGAAAAGCTATTATCGGCCACTGCAAGCTTATATACCGCTTCCGCATAAGGTCTCGCAACTGTAATCGCTTCAGCCATTATTTTAAATCTTCCTGTATCGCAGCCAGCAGATCGGCGTGTGCTTTTGCATCCACTTCTCTACGCAAAATTTTTGCCGCACCCGCCACCGCAAGATCTGCGACGTGCTGTCTTAAAGACTCCTTGGCGCTAAATACCTCGTGCTCAATATCCGCCTTAGCACCCGCGACAATTCGATCACCTTCTTCTTTGGCCGTTTTTTTCGCCTCTTCAACAATCTCCGAAGCCCTTTTTTCGGCTTGCAGAATGATTTCGGTGGCGCGCTGCTTGGCTTCTTTCAACACATCGGATGAACGCTGACTCGCCAACTCCAATTCATGGCGTCCCCGCTCGCCTGCGGCCAATCCGTCAGCGATCGTTTTCTGACGCTCTTCTATAGCGCGCAGCAACGGCGGCCAAACAAATTTAACGGTAAACCAAATAAATACCGAAAAGGCTATCGCTTGTGAAATTAAGGTAAAATTAATATTCATGACAAGCCTGTATTTTTTTAAATGGTAATTTTATTGAACTACCGACAGTAACGGATTCGCAAAAGCAAACATCATCGCCAAACCAACACCGATAATGAATGACGCATCGATCAAGCCCAATAACAGAAATACTTTACCTTGCAATGCAGGTATCATTTCCGGTTGACGCGCAGCGCCTTCCAGAAAGCGACTGCACATAATACCCACACCAATACACGCACCGGCCGCACCCAATCCGATCATTAAACCAATGCCTATACCGGTATATGCTTGAATCATCGCCAAAAACTGCAAATTCTCCATTTTAGTTTCCCTTTGTTTAAATTAAAAAAATATACTGCCAGTAGATTAGAATTTAGTGTGATTCATGAGCCATCGACATGTACACAACGGTCAGCATCATAAATATGAAAGCCTGTAGCGTTACAACCAGAATATGGAAGATCGCCCATCCCGCTCCAAGAATAGCTCCGAAAATCGTTCCTGAAATACCTGTCGCCGCCCACATGCCCAATAATAGAAAGATCACTTCGCCGGCGTAAATATTGCCGAACAATCGAAGCGAATGCGACAAAGGCTTAGATACATACTCAATGAAATTGAACAGCAGATTCAAAATCCACACCAATGGACTCTTACCAAACGGCGTGCAAAACAATTCGTGCAGCCAACCACCCAATCCTTTAACCTTTACATTATAGAAAAGCATCAAGAACCAAATCGAAAGCGCTAATGCAAATGTGGTATTGATGTCTGTCGTCGGCACTATTTTCCAGTTATGGAGACCAAACGCATTCTCAAGAATTTTCGCCGTAATGTCGATCGGAAGAATATCCATGGTGTTCATCATCAGCACCCACACAAATACCGTTAGCGCCATAGGCGCCACTAACGCATGGCGATCCCCATGAAATATGTTCTTTACTTCCTTATCGATAAAATCGACCGCCAGCTCTATAAATGCTTGCGTTTTCGATGGGACGCCCGATGTGGCTTTACGAACCACCAGCCAGATAAATCCCAAACTGAGCACGCCAAGAATAACGGACGTTACCAACGTATCAACATGCAAAACCCAAAAGGAACCTTCGCCGACCTGCTTTGTTAAATACGTAAGATGATGACCGATGTACGACGATGGGGTTAGTTCTGTTTCCGATGCCATGAGTACTCTACTTTAAAATTATCTTTTTACTTCTTCTGATACCAAAAGGGCCATGCTGTAAGTCAGCACAACCAGAATGAACGTTCCTATAAGCGCAATCGCATCAACATTTGTATAAAACCTGAACGCGACCCACAGAAAAACTATCGTTAAGATTATTTTTACCGCTTCAGCTCTTAAAGCTGTTCTGATAGCATCGCCAGCCGCATAACCTTTATGACGCGAAACCACTAGCGCATATGCTGCCGAAGATGCGACACTTATCATCCCGCCCAGCATTGCAGATATTGCCGCATGCGCCTCTTCACGCACAAACCATATACCGAGCGCCGCTATCAGCGTGACGAATATCTGAACTCCAAGAGCGGTATTCAGGGATTTATTCTTTATCCAAGACATTTGTCTATATGCCACACTTGCACTTGGAACAGAAACACCCGTGCTTAAAAAGTCCGCTATTTTATCTTGATTCGGCACATGAGTCAATTTTCATCACCACATCACCACATTTTCATCGCCACAAAGCATCGTCGCTTTACCCTTCGCTACATGCTTATGGTTACTCAAGACCATGACTGGCTCCAAGTTCATGCAATTCGCATCGTCATTTCGGCGAAGGCGGGAATCCATGGTACCTAAAAACATTGACAGCTTCTTCAAGCGTTGGTATAAACACCAACATGCACTCCATTGAGTTACTGCGGCAACGCATCGTGTTTTCCGAAAATAAATTTGCCGAGCTTGTGCTCTGGCGGCTTGCTCAGCCGGTAACAGAGTCCGCGCATTCGTTCAAGTATCGTCTCGCTTATATTGTCAACGGTAAATGCGTGCTCCGCTATGACAATGAAGCCGGGAAAGGCGATCACCGTCACTGGGGCGATCGGAAAAGCGACTATGAATTCACGACCCCGGAAAAATTGCTGGCCGATTTTCAACAAGATATAGAGAGGTGGTACCATGAAAACAGTGATTCTTGACGTGCAAAGCCCAAAAGAAGCGATGACCGG
>SXJH01000007.1 GCA_005779435.1 Nitrosomonas sp.
AGTTGAAAAACGTTTTCGAGGCAGCCGATGCAAGGCAAAAACAGGCGAAAAAGCGCAGTTTATGCGTAATAAATGAGCATTTTTAGCCTGTTTTTAACACCGCAGCGGCAACGCAGATAGTTTTTCAACGGCCTGCTAAACCTGCATATTCATAATTTCCTGATAAGCCGTTACCAGTTTGTTGCGCACTTGTATCATGGACTGGAAGGACACATTGGCTTTTTGCAATGAAATCATGACCTCGTGTAGATCGACGCCGGGCTGGTCGCTGACAAATTGTTCGGTGAGTCTATCGGCGGATTGCTGCGCCGTGTTGACTTGCTCGATTGCGGCTTTCAGCTTTTCGTTAAAATTGACACTGGCAACGTCATCCGCCGCCGGAAGGCTTTTGCTGCCGGAAGCAAGCGACGACGCTGCTTGCAGTTGCTGCAAAATGTTGTCAATTCCGGCTTTGTCCATGATTTACTCCCGATCCGATAGCGTGCAAGTATCTATTAAAATCACAATAAAATCAACGATTATTTAACTGCGCGGTATTGCTGCAATTTATATCGCAGCGTCCGCTCCGAGATTCCTAGCTTCTTAACGGCCAGTTTTCGGGAACCATTAACCGAAGCGAGGGTTTCCAGAATATGCTTGCGTTCCAGCGACCGGATATCTTGCTCGGATGCCTCCTCGCTGGAGGTTTCCGCTGCCGCTGCGGTATGGGCTTGCGGCAACTGAATATGTTCCGCATCGATCCGATTGCCGGATGCCAAAATCAGCGCGCGCTGCAGCACGTTCTCCAGTTCACGGACGTTGCCGGGCCAGCGGTATTGCGTCAGCTCGCCGATGGCAGCCTGGGTCATCGTATAAGCCGGTTGCGCCGCATGGGCGGCGAGTATGCGCTGCGCCAGCGGCTCGATATCCAAAGGCCGTTCCCGCAGCGGCGGGATTTCGATCGGAAATACATTCAACCGGTAGTACAAATCCTCACGAAAACGCCCATCTTTGACCGTTGCCAGCATGTCGCGATTGGATGTTGCCAAAACCCGGATATCCAGTTTGATCGTTTTGTGCCCCCCTACCCTCTCCACCTCCCTTTCCTGCAAAACCCGCAATAATTTTGCCTGCAAATCGAGCGGCATTTCCGAAATTTCATCCAGCAGCAGCGTGCCGCCTTCGGCTTGCTCAAACTTGCCCGGCTGTGCTTGCACTGCGCCGGTAAATGCCCCCTTTTCGTAACCGAACAAGGTGGCTTCGAGTAAATTTTCCGGGATTGCGGCGCAATTGATCGCAACAAAAGGCTTGGCGGCGCGGGAGGAATGTTGATGGATGAAACGCGCAATCACTTCCTTGCCGCAACCGCTTTCGCCGGTGATCAATACCGTGGCGGGCGATTGCGCAACGCGCTTTACCAGCGACAAAAGTGAACGCGTAACAGGGTCTTTGGCGACAACTTTATCGTCGTGACCGGAATCCGCCAGCGCATACCGTTTGATATGAGCGAGCAGACTGTCGGGATCGAATGGCTTGAGCAAATAATCGCAGGCGCCGGTTTGCATGGCGGCAACCGCTTTCCCCACATCACCATAGGCTGTCATTAACAATACCGGCAATTCCGGGTTAAACGCTTTTATTTTCTTCAATAACGTGAAGCCGTCGACGGGTTTCATCTGCACATCGCTGACCACCATCCCGATGGCGTGCTCTTGCAGGATACTCATCGCACTGTGCCCATTGGCGGCGGCGTGGGTTTGGTAGCCGGCGATGTCCAATGTCGCGCAAACGGCTTCCAGCAAATCCTGATCGTCTTCAACCACCAGAATAGGTAGTGTTTTCATGGCGTTAATCTCCTTTACTTCGGGGCAGGCGAACGATAAATTCGGTGCCGGTTTGTGGCGACGAATCGATATGTATGCTGCCTTCCATCGATTGGATGACGCTTCGAACGATAGCCAAACCCAATCCGGTGCCTTCCATGCGCGTTGTAAAAAACGGCTCGAACAATCGTTCTTGCAAAGCAAGATCAATGCCCGGTCCATTGTCGTGAATGCCGATCACGATATGCGATTCCTCCAAACGGCTCGACAGCACAATTTGTCCGCCAGGCGCGGATACTTGCATGGCATTTTCCAGCAGATTGATCAACGCGCCGCACAAGGCTTGGCGATCAGTCGTCAGTTTTTCCGCCGCGCTGCGGTCTTGCACGATGAATTTCAAGCCGAATTGAGTCATTTGCGGCTCGAGCACTTGTTGCAGTTCCGCAAACAAATCGCCGATGGAAACGCTTTCCAGTTGCACCGTTTCGCCTTTGACAAAGCGAAGCATGTCTTTGGTCAATTGCTCCAGATGCAATAATCGCTCGATGGTTTTAGCCGCAAATTTCTGACGATCGGACGAAGTCAGCGTATCGTTTCTCAAGTGATTGGCGTAGATCAGCGCAGTGGATAGCGGCGTACGCAACTGATGGGCAAGATTTGCCGCCATCTCGCCCATGGCCGTCAAGCGCTGGTTGCGTCTGATTTGTTCTTGCATGGCGTAGGCTTCGGTGACATCGTTGATCAATAGAATCTTTCTGCCGAGCGAATCGGTTACGCTGCTTTCGATGCGAATTCTGCGCGGGGTATTCGTCGTTTGCGCCGGGGTGTGCCATTCATTGGCGATGGCGGTCGGAATCAAACGCGTTTGCATAATCCGATGCCACGACAACCCGAGCAGCGGCTCTCCCAGTATGGTGACGGCGGCGGGATTGGCCAATTCAATACGCTCTTCCGTATCGAGGGCGACGACGCCGCCGGGCAATACCGTCAGCAGCAGGCTCAATTGCTGCGACAAGCTCTCTTTGGCGATAAGCTGCTTATGCAATTCTCCATTGGCAAGCGCCAATTCTCCGGTTAATTGCGCAACCTGACTTTGCAATTCCTGATAAACGCCGGCGAGCTGTTCGGATGCTTCATTGAACGCCGCAAAAGCGATCTGAAGCTGCTCCGGGTTGGTTGGCGTAGCAGATTGAATTTCAGTAGTCTTATCGGTTTGCACAAGCGTAAACGGCAGTTATTGAGATTGCCGCTAGCTTACATGGGCGGCCATGACGGTCATAAATCGAATAAGCCGGGCAAAGCTATTCTTTTTGAGCATTCGGATTTTTAAAATTTATCGATAATCGTCGAATCAAAAAATGAATCGCTTTTTTAGCGTATCGAGTGAATTTGGCCAATCGGAATTAAGCAGGAGAATAATACGTGGCAACAATACCCAGTGAACCCAATCAAACGGCGACGGCTGTCCCTTATTGGCGGGAGCAGCTAAGTCAGCTATCCAACCAAAAGAAGCTCGGATTGATTATATCCGCAGCGGCTGTTATCGCTTTGCTGGTCGGCGGTTTGATGTGGGCGCAAACGCCGGATTATCGCGTGCTGTACAACAACGTTTCGGATCAGGATGGCTCCGCCATCGTGAGCGCATTGCAGCAAATGAACGTACCTTACAAATTTTCCGAGAGCGGCGGGGTCATTCTGGTGCCTGAAAGACAGGTGCATGAGGTGCGCTTGAAGTTGGCCGGCCAAGGATTGCCGAGAGGCGGTTTGGTCGGATTTGAGGTGATGGAAAATCAGAAGTTCGGTTCCAGTCAATTTCTCGAACAGGTCAATTATCAACGCGCTTTGGAAGGCGAGCTGGCGCGTTCGGTACAATCGCTGGCGGCGGTGCAAAGCGCGCGCGTCCATTTGGCGATGACCAAACCCAGCGTTTTCACGCGCGAAAGACAGCAACCCAGCGTTTCCGTATTGCTCAATTTGCATCCGGGCCGCGTTCTGGGTGTCGATCAAGTCAGCGCCATCGTACATTTGATGGCAAGCAGCGTACCGAACTTGCCGGTAAAAAATGTGACGGTCGTGGATCAAAACGGCAATTTGTTGAGCGCACCAAGCGACAAGAAAGAAGATTCCCGGTTTGACGCCAAGCAATTGGAGTTCATCAAAGAGGTCGAGGAAAACTATATCCGCCGCATTGAAGCCATTCTGGCGCCGATTGCCGGTGCCGCCAATGTACGGGCGCAGGTTACTGCGGATGTCGATTTTTCAAAGATCGAACGGGCTGAAGAAATCTATCGACCCAATAATACGGAAAAAGACGGCGCCTCGATCCGGAGCCAGCAAACGCATGAATCCACCGCGACCGGCTCAAAATTGGACGGCGGAATTCCGGGCGCATTGACCAATCGTCCGCCGGAACCTGCGGTTGCGCCGGTGGAAATTCCCAATAAAAAGGCCGATGGAGCCGAAGGCGAAGAGGAAGGCGATAAAACACCGCCGCAGCCGAGCGAGACGAGAAAAGAATCCACCATCAATTACGAAGTCGACAAAACCGTACAACACACGCAGCAATCGACCGGAAATATCAAACGGCTATCCGCCGCCGTGGTGGTCAACTACCGCAAAAAAGCGGATGAAGCCGGGGAAGTGACTTATGAACCGCTTTCCGCCGACGAGATTAAGGAAATCAACAACCTGGTCAAAGAGGCGATGGGATACAACGAAAAGCGCGGCGATTCGCTCACGGTGACCAATAATTTGTTTACCGGTGAAGATGCCGTGCTGGAAATGCCGATGTGGAAAGACCCCGAAGTGATCGGATTGGCGAAAGACTTGGGCAAGCAATTGTTGATTATCGGCGTGGTGTTATTTTTCCTGTTAAAGATTCTAAAGCCATTCTTAAATACCCTGACGCCGCCGCCGGCAGTACCCGCACTGGCCAATCGAAGCGGCGTGGCGGCGGACGGCACGCCTTTGGGGCAATTGCCGGGGCAAATGGATCCGGCAGCGCTGCAGGCGGTTCAACAGACTATTTTTGAAGACAATCTGAGGCAGGTCAAGCAAATGGCGGCAGAGCAACCGATAAT
>SXJH01000051.1 GCA_005779435.1 Nitrosomonas sp.
CGCTTCGGAATCTTCCGCTTCCAGCCATCCCTGTAAATGAACGCATGCAATATCCGCCAAGGCTTCAATCCAATCGCTACGCTCATTGAGGCAGGGTATGTAATGAAATGATTTCCCGCCTGCGGCGATAAAAGTATTTTTTGCTTCGATGGCGATTTCCTCCAGCGTCTCTAGGCAATCCGCGACAAATCCGGGACAGATCACATCGACACGCGGCGTTTGCGCTTTGCCGAGTTCCGTTAACGTGGTTGCGGTATAGGGTGTGAGCCATTTGGCTCTGCCAAAACGGGATTGGAAACAGATCGCGTATTGATTTGCGTCCAATTCCAAGGCTTCGGCCAGTAAACGCCCGGTTTTCTGGCATGCGCAATGATAAGGATCGCCTTTGTCCAGGCTGGCGCGGGGCGTGCCGTGAAAGCTGATCACCAGCTTATCGGGGCGGCCATGCGCAGTCCAATAATCCCGAACGTTTTGCGCCAGTGCCGCGATATAGCCGGGATGGTCGTGATATTGCTTGATCGTGCGTATTGCCGGTTGGTTGCGCAACGTATTCATTACGGCAAAAACATTATCCATCGCCGCCGCCGTGCTGCTTGACGCGTATTGCGGAAACAGCGGAACGATGAGTATGCGATCGCACCCTTGTTGCAACATGCGCTGCATTACTTCTGCGACCGGCGGCTTGCCGATATTCATGGCATATTCCACCAGCGGCGGATTTTGCAGCCGGGATTGCAATGCCTGACGCAACAGCTTGGTTTGCCGCTCGGTATGAACTTGCAGCGGCGAGCCTTCCGGTAACCAGATCGTGGCATATTTCTCGGCGGATTCTTTCGGGCGGAACGGCAAAATAAAACCATGCAAAATCGGCCACCAGATCAACCGGGGAATTTCAATCACGCGCCGGTTGCTCAAGAATTCCTTAAGATAGGGACGCAATGCTTGCGCATTGGGCGCATCCGGCGTGCCCAGATTGATAAGCAAGACACCGGCGCGACTTGGAGAGCCGTGACGATAAGCGGATTTCGTAAGCATAACCATAGGCTTAATGTTGAGACAAACTGCTGGACAGGAGTTTCGCGGTGATGTCGACGATAGGAATTACGCGCTCATAAGCCATGCGCCGGGGGCCGATGACGCCGACTGTGCCGACAATCGAACCATCGATTCCGTAAGGTGCGGTGATGACGCTGAATTCTTCCAGCGATGCGACGTCGGATTCGCCGCCGATGAAAATCTTGACGCCATGCGCTTGGCGGCTGAGTTCGAGCAATTGCATCAATTTGGTTTTGCGCTCAAACAATTCGAACAAGTTTTTCAAATTAACCAGATTCCCCGATAGGTCATCGACTTGAAGCAAATTGCGTTCGCCAGCCAGCACCACGGCCTCGCTGGCTTCCGTGATCGCTTCGCCGCCCGCATCGATGGCGGCGTTCATCAAACCGATCATTTCGCTGCGGAGCTGCTTGAGCTCGCCGGCCAAGCGGCTGCGAATTTCATTCAACGTGCAACCTGCGTAATTTTGATTGATGAAATTGCCCGCTTCGATCAAATCCGATTGGTTGTATGGGGTTTCGGTAAAAATTATGCGATTTTGCACATCGCCTTCCGGCGTTACGATAATCAGCAGGATGCGTTTTTCGGACAATGCCATGAATTCGATATACCGGAATACCGCGCCTTTGCGTTTGGGGGTTATCACCACACCGGCAAATCGCGTCAATTCCGATAGCAATTGCGACGCCATATTGATCAAACGCGAAGGATTATCGGGGTGCAAATGGTTTTCCAGATGACTCAATTCCACTTTATCGAGCGACTTGACCACCATTAAAGTATCGATAAACAGGCGATAACCTTTGGCGGTAGGCACTCTGCCGGCGGATGTGTGCGGACTGACAATCAAGCCCATTTCTTCAAGATCCGCCATCACATTGCGAATCGTCGCCGGGCTCAAATCCAACCCGGAATACTTGGAAAGCGCACGGGAGCCAACCGGTTGGCCCTCGTGAATATATCGTTCAACCAGCGTTTTTAATAAAATTTGAGCGCGTTCGTTTAACATGGCGTCATTCTACACGAATCGATGAAATTCAATGTCAGGTTATCGGCGGTGATTCGGCTTCGTTTTATCTATGCTAAACTTTCCGGAAATCACGGTTTCCAGTGCTTTAATTCTGCCGGTTAACAGGCCGTTGAAAAACGTTTTCGAGGCAGCCGATGCAAGGCAAAAACGGGCGAAAAAGCGCAGTTTATGCGTAATAAATGAGCATTTTGAGCCTGTTTTTAACACCGCAGCGGCAACGCAGATAGTTTTTCAACGGCCTGTTAAGTAGGCGCTGCGCATTTTTTCAATATGCTGCGCGATGCGCGCGCTCATTTTCTCTACGGTATTTTGATGACGATATTGAATTCCGATCAATGCAGCAATAACCTACGCTTTTAAAAGATGAATTCTCCATTTTCCACCATTGCGCTGATCGGAAAACATAAAAACCCGGAAATTGCAGCGCCGCTGCTGAGCCTTGCCGAGCATTTGACGTCAAAGCATTACAAGGTGTTGCTGGATCATCTCTCGGCGTCGAATATCCGCAACGGTCAATATCCGGCGCTATCGCTGGAGGAAATCGGCAAACAAGCGGATTTGGCGGTAGTCATGGGCGGCGACGGCACCATGCTGAATATTGCGCGCATGCTGGTTTCGTACGATGTGCCGCTCGTCGGCATCAATTTGGGGCGGCTTGGATTTCTGACCGATTTGTCGCTCGATACCATGATTGAGACGCTCGACGAAATGCTGCTTGGACGTTATGCCACGGAACGCCGCATGTTGTTATACGCCGAGGTGATCCGCGACGGTGTCAGCATGTTCAACAGCCTGGCTTTTAACGATGTCGTGCTGTATCGCGGCGTCAGCAGCGGCATGATCGAATTTGAAATCAGGGTCAATCAAGAATACGTCAATACATTGCGCGCGGATGGATTGATCGTCGCCACGCCGACCGGCTCGACGGCCTACGCGCTGTCTTCCGGCGGTCCGATTTTGCATCCGAGCTTGGATCTGATCGCGCTGGTACCGGTTTGTCCGCATACGCTGAGCAATCGCCCGATTGTGATCGGCTCGGACAATAGCGTCGAAATCTGCATGCACAGTTGCGCCAATGTGCGCATCAATTGCGACAGCCACGCCTATTTCGATCTCGAGCAAACCGACAAAATTATCGTGCGCCGTTTTCCGAAAACGGTGCGCCTGCTGCATTCGACCAACCACAGTTACTACCGCATGCTGAGAGAAAAGCTGGGGTGGAGTGAATTGCCTTGATGGATTTTCAGTATCCGCCGTCATGCTAAAACACCTGAGCATCAAAGATTTCGTCATCGTCGACCGGATCGAGCTTGATTTTGAATCGGGATTTACCGTATTGACCGGCGAAACGGGCGCGGGGAAGTCCATTTTAATCGACGCACTGTCGCTGGCCTTGGGCGAGCGCGGCGATGCCGGTCAAATACGGCACGGCTGCGAGCGTGCGGAAATCAACGCGGCATTCGATTTACAGCACGCGCTAGAATTGTCGCGCTGGCTGGATGAAAACGACCTGCAAGGCGACCCGGAAAGCTGTTTGATGCGCCGTATCCTGGAAACCAATGGCCGCTCGCGCAACTATATCAACGGCCATGCCGTAACCTTGCAGCAAATGCGCGCTGCGGGGGAATTTCTTGTGTCGATCCACAGTCAGCATGCGCACCAATCGTTGCTGCATAAGGATGCGCAACGCGAATTGCTCGATGCCTTTGCCGGATGCGCCGACCTGACGCATGGCGTCAAAACCGCCTACCAGCGGTGGCAGGACTGCCGTCAACAACGCATCGCGATGGCGCAGCACGCCGCCGAATCGCAAGATAAACGCGGTCAACTGGAATGGCAATTGCAAGAACTGACCGCGCTCAATTTTAACGGCGACGAATGGCGCACCCTGCAAGCAGACCATAGCCGGTTATCGCATGTCGCTTCGTTATTGGCGGCAGCCGAAACCGGTCTGGATACGCTGTCGGAGAGCGAGTCGGCGCTGCTGCCGCAACTCACCGCAGTGAACACGCAATTGCAACATCTGCTCGAATACGATCCTCAGCTCCAATCGGTCGTCGACTTGCTCGATGCGGCGCATATCCAGTTGCAGGAAAGCGTGTACGAACTGAAGCACTACCGCCAGAGCCTTGATTTGGATCCGCACATGCTGCAAGAAGTCGAGCAGCGACTATCCGCCATCCACACGACCGCCAGGAAATTCCGCACCGCACCGGAAGAATTGCCCGCCTTGATCGAATCGCTGCAACGGCAACTGACAGCGCTGGGTTCTGATGCGGACATCGGCCATTTGCAGATGCTTGAAAACGCAGCCCAAGCCGAATATCTGCAACAAGCGAATGCGCTGAGCGCGATACGGTTGAAAGCCGGTGAAACGCTGTCGCAACAAGTCAGCGATGCCATGCAAACATTGGCGATGGCGGGCGGCGCATTTTCGGTGGCGTTGCTGCCGTTGGAGCAAGGCGCCGCAAGCGGACTGGAGCAAGTCGAATTCCAGGTAACGGCACATCGGGGATTGCCGCTGCGCCCGCTGGCCAAAGCGGCGTCCGGCGGCGAATTGTCGCGCATCAGCCTGGCAATCCAGGTCATTACCAGCAAGGTGGGCACGGCACCGACGTTGATTTTCGACGAAGTGGACGTCGGCATCGGCGGCAAAGTGGCTGAAATCGTCGGGCAGTTATTGCGAGCGCTGGGCAAAGAGCGGCAGGTTTTGTGCATCACGCACTTGCCGCAAGTCGCCGCAGCCGGCAACCATCACTGGCAAGTGGCTAAATCCGGCGGCGATCTTAAAAATCAACCGGTGCACAGTCAAATTGCCGTGTTAAATCCGCCGCAGCGTATCGAAGAAATCGCCCGCATGCTCGGCGGCGTGAATATCACCGAAACCACGCGCCAGCATGCGGCGGAGATGTTGCAACAGGGCGCGAAAGCCGGTTGATTGCATTTGCGCGCCGCTCGATGGTTTTTTAACGGCTCGTTAAAGCCTGCTCCAAATCCGCCAAAATATCGTCAATATTTTCAATGCCGACGCACAATCGAATCATGTCGTGAGTAACCCCCGCACTGGCGAGTTCGGTTTCGGTCAATTGGCGATGGGTTGTCGATGCCGGGTGCGCGGCCAACGATTTCGCGTCCCCGATATTGACCAATCGCTTGAACAGTTTGAGCGCATCGTAGAATTTCACCCCGGCTTCAAATCCGCCTTTGATACCGAACGTCATTAATGCCGACGGGCGGCCTTTCATGTATTTCTGTGCCAGTTGATAATATTCGGATGACGGCAAACCGGCGTATTTTACCCATGCAACGCCGGGGTGTTGCTCAAGGTATTGCGCGACTTTCAGCGCGTTTTCGGTATGCCGTTCCATGCGTAGCGACAGGGTTTCAATGCCTTGCAAAAAGAAGAAGGCATTCATCGGCGACAGGGACGAACCGGTGTTGCGCAGTGCGACGGTGCGCACACGGCCGATATAAGCGGCGGGGCCGAATTCCTGCGTATACACCACGCCATGATAGGCCGGTTCGGGGCGATTGAGCATCGGAAAGCGATCCGCATGATCCGCCCAGGGAAATTTGCCGGAATCCACGATAATGCCGCCGATGGACGTGCCATGTCCGCCCATGTATTTGGTTAACGAATGTACGACGATATCCGCACCGGACTCGAAAGGTTTCATCAAAACCGGCGTGGGTACGGTGTTATCGACAATGACAGGAACGCCGTGCCGACGCGCCATGGCACAAATAGCCTCCATGTCCGGAATATTTCCCGCCGGATTGCCCAACGATTCGCAAAATACCGCGGCTGTTTTGCGATCGATCAACGATTCGAGGCTCGCGGGATGGTCGTCTTTGGCAAAACGTACTTCGATCCCCAATTTCGGCAGCATGTGCGACACCGGCGCGGTC
>SXJH01000052.1 GCA_005779435.1 Nitrosomonas sp.
CCGGCCAAGCGTGCGCTATGGTCGATGATTCTGGCGGTCGCATAACGGTCGAACGGCAATAGCGCATCCTTGCGCGCCAGTGTGGCGATCAGCCGGGCGTACAGCAGATGGGATTCGTCCGAGCGTCCGATGTGTTCCTCGAAATCTGCGGCGACCTTGAACAGTTCGTTGAAATCCGGATCGTATTCTTGCAACAGGTAATAAAACAGCCGGTCGCCGAACAGCACGATTTTGGCATCCAGCGGAATCGGTTCCGGTTCCAGCGATACGGTGCTGATCAGGCTGTACATCTGCGCCGGGGATTCGATGCGGATCTCGCGCGATTGCAATGCGCGCTTGAGGCCGTCCCAGGCAAAAGGTTGCGTCAGCACCTTGCGCACGTCCAGCAGCAGATAACCGCCATTGGCGCGATGCAATGCGCCCGGTTTGATCAGCATGAAATCGGTCACCAATGCGCCCATTTGCGCGATGTATTCGACGCGCCCGATCAGGTTGCTGTACGTCGGATTATCTTCGCTTAGGATCGGTGCGCCCGTTGCCTTGCCGGTGGAAACCAGCACATTCACCTGGTAATTGTGGAAAGTCTGGTGTGTGATGATGGATATGCCGGAAATGCTGACGGATTCTTCCTGTTTGCGGAAATCGTCGACATGCTCAATCATATTCTGCTGCACGGCATCGAAATAGCGCAGTACATCGGGCAGATCGGCATACCGGCTGCGCAGTTCGTTGAGCGGATGTTCGACCGCCGCCAGCATCGTTTCGCGGCTGAGCTGGCGCATGCGTTCGCTGCGCTCCCTTCTCCACTGGGGCAGGTGGCTGAAGATGTTTTCCAATCGCTCTTGCAATTCCGCGATGGTCGCTTCGATGCGCGTTCTTTCCTCTTCCGGCAGTTTGTCGTATTCGGCCGGCGAAATCGCCTCATTGCCGTGAATCGGCGAGAAGACGAAGCCGTCCGGCGTTTGCAATAACTCGATGCCCCGTTTTTCCGCATCCGACCGGAGATCGAGCAACGCATGTTCTTGCTGCTCGCTGAATGCTTTGTGGATCGCTTTCGCTTTGGCGCGGAATTCGTCGCTTTCGAATACTGCGGGTACTGCGCTGCGCAAGTAGTTGATCAATTCGTCCATGTGCAAGCGCAATTCTTCGCCGCGCCCGTGAGGCAGTTTGAGCATCCAAGGTTTGTGCGGCTGAGAGAAATTATTGATATAGCACCAATCGGCGGGCTCGCTTTCTTGAGCCGCTTTGTCTTGCAGCAATTGTTTGACCAGGCTGCGCTTTCCCATGCCCGACGGGCCCAGCACGAAAAGATTGTAACCGTCGTGACGGATGCCGGCGCCGAAATGCACGGCATCCATTGCGCGCGCTTGTCCGATGATTTCCGTCAAATCTTCCAGTTCCGCCGTGGTTTCGAATTCAAACCGCGCGGGATCGCACGGTTTGCCGAGCTGCTTGGGATCGAGCGGTGCGTTTTTGCCGGTTTTGATAAGATAACCTCGTCAGGTGATTGTTACTTGGCGATCGTGATACTCGGCACGCCGACGCGCGGCAAATCGGTGACGGTCATTTGAAACAGCAGGAACAGTAATTGAAACGCATCGCGATTCCAGCGCGCATGCGGGCCGGTGGTGTTTACCGCATAATGGCGGTTGTTCCAGCGAATGGAAAAATCGGCATTGGGCGGCGAGGAATCGGAAACCGTGAATTCCATGGTCAGATCGGGGTTCTCGTTGTTGAGGATCGGCGGCGTTCTTGGATCTTTCTCGACACGGTAGCCCGCTTCCTGCCCCAGCGCTTTGCCGAGAAAACCGAGAATCGCGTGGAAGCTTCGCAACCGGAAGAAACCGTTCATCGGCCATTCGCCGCCGAAATAGTCCGCGCGGATATCGAACGCGATGTCGCTGACATCCCATTCCCGCGCGTGTTCGTTCAGTTTTTCGCGTTCTTCTTCGGAGAGCGTATCGGGGTTGTAATTGGTGATTAAAATCGGCCCCGGTATTTGCTTGCGCAGGGTAAAAGTATCGGTTTCCGGGTTGTAACGCACGATGAATTCCTTTTGCAGCGACTGAAAGCTATCGGGCGCAATCGAGGCTGCGGGAATGGTCCAGGTGTGCGTCAGCGACAGCGGTTCGGCATACAGTTGGTTGTGATCCTGAATTGCCGATAGATGCAGCGCTATACGACGAAACATTTCATATCCCGCTTTATCGGAAGGGTTGTTGCGATGAGCGATTTGCTGCTCGGGGTGCATCATGCGCACTTCCTGCGTCATCATGCGCAGCAGCATATCGACATCGAAATGCTGGCGCAGCAGCAGTGTCAGCTTGCTTTGCGGAAACGGCGTCAGCAGGCGCTTGGTAAACTCTTCGCCTTCGATGGGAACGATGCTGATGGTTGGGCTTTCCGCCAGGCTGCCGCCGAAAACCGGCATGAGCGTAGTACCGGCGAGTCCGCCTAAAGCGGGCGTGGCTCCGGCATTGGCGGCAAAAGTAAAGGTAGCGGCAATATTGGACACGCCGGTGAAATGCACCGGCTGGCGGTAATGCGCGCGTACGATATTGGTTAGCAGTTGTTGCGATATGGCGTCGGTAACGGCTTCGTCGTATACGGTCACGGCGCGATTGAGCGCTATCGGCGATATGCAGCCGGAGAGAAGGACGAGGAGGAGCAAATACGGCAACAATCGCCGTAAAGGTTTTTCCCGGTGCGAATGCAGGGTGTTATATTTCACCGCTTGTTCCATCCTTTTTGTTGAAGAGCCGCTGAATTATTCAGCATTATTCTTAATAATAGCCGGAGCGGGCATGATTCTCAAAGCGCGTATATTCGCCGAGGAAGGTCAGATCCACTTTGCCGATCGGGCCGTTACGCTGTTTGCCGATGATAATCTCGGCGATGCCTTTGTCGGGGGAATCCGGGTTATAAACTTCATCGCGGTAAATAAACAATATTACGTCGGCGTCTTGCTCGATGGCGCCCGATTCGCGCAGATCCGACATGACCGGGCGTTTGTTGGGGCGTTGCTCGAGACTGCGGTTAAGCTGCGATAATGCGATTACCGGTACTTTGAGTTCTTTCGCCAATCCTTTCAAGGCGCGCGATATTTCGGAGATTTCGGTGGCGCGGTTTTCCCCCTGGCTGGTGGATGACATCAGTTGCAAGTAATCGACCACGATGAGTCCAAGTTCGCCATGCTGGCGGTATAGGCGTCTGGAGCGCGCGCGCAGTTCCAGGGCGTTCAGTGCGGCGGTTTCGTCGATAAAAATCGGCGCTTCGCTCAATTTGCCCAGTGCGTGCGTGAGCTTCGGCCAATCTTCGTCTTCCAGCCGCCCGGTGCGCACTTTGTGTTGATCCAATTTGCCGACCGAGCCCAACAAACGCATGGCAAGCTGCGTGCCGCCCATTTCCATGCTGAATACGGCAACCGGTTTGTTTAATTCCAGCGCCACATGTTCGGCAATATTCAACGAGAAAGCGGTTTTGCCCATCGAAGGGCGGCCTGCGACGATGATCAAATCCCCCGGCTGGAAGCCGGAAGTTTTTTGATCGAGATCGTGAAAACCGGAGGCGATGCCGGTCACGTTGCTGGGGTTGTCCTGGCTATAGAGCAGCTCGATTCTTTCCACCACTTCTTTCAGCAGCGGTTGAATGTCCATGAATCCTTCCTTGCCGCGCGCGCCTTCTTCGGCGATTTCAAAAACTTTCGCTTCCGCTTCGTCCAGCAAATCCGCTGCGGAACGTCCGGCCGGGTTGTATGCCGAATCGGCGATATGTGCGCCGACTTGTGCGAGATTGCGCATGATCGAGCGTTCGCGCACGATTTCCGCATAGCGTTTGATATTGGCGGCGGACGGCGTGTTTTGCACGATGGCGCCGATATAGGCAAGCCCGCCGATCGATTGCAGTTCTGCGGATGTTTCGAGCGATTCGGCCACGGTAATCACATCCGCCGGTTTATTGTGCGACAGCAGTTTGCAAATATGGTGATAAATCAGGCGATGATCGTGGCGGTAGAAATCGCTGTCGGTGACGATGTCGGCGATCTTGTCCCAGGCGTTGTTATCGAGCATCAGGCCGCCTAAAACCGATTGTTCGCTTTCGATGGAATGCGGCGGGGTTTTCAATGGATCAGCGAATTGATCCTGGTGAATGCTGATGGGTGATTGCGCCATGGGTGATAGAAATCATGGTTGATCGGAAGTGAATTCTATCATTGCTGAGAGGGTAAAAAAACAAGGCTACCGGAGTAGCCTTGTTTTCGTGGGATAAAATAACGAACAGCGATTAGAGCATCGCTTCGCCCAGCACCGATACCGTGATATTGGCCGTTACATCGCTGTGCAATGAAACCGTCAGCGGATAATCGCCAACTTGTTTCAATTGCCCGTTCGGCATGCGGATCATGGATCTTTCCACCGTAAAACCAAGTCCTGCCAGCGCTTCGGCGATATTGGCGTTGGATACGGAGCCGAATAATTTTCCATCGCTGCCGGTTTTTTGCGTAATTTGTACCAGCAAGCCGTCCAATTTTGCCGCTACAGCCTGTGCGGCAGCCAATGCTGCGGCTTGTTTTTTCTCCAGTTCGGCGCGCTTGGATTGAAACTCCGCGATTGCCTGCTCGGTTGCTCGTTTTGCTTTTCCTTGCGGGATTAGAAAGTTACGCGCAAAGCCGCTTTTAACGTTGACGACATCGCCTAATTGACCCAAATTGGTAACTTTTTCCATCAAAATAATTTGCATCGCGTGACTCCTCAGTGACGATCGGTATAAGGCAACAAAGCCAGGAAGCGCGCGTGCTCTATCGCAGTACTGAGCTGGCGTTGGTAAAAAGAGGTGGTGCCGGTGACGCGTGCCGGAATGATCTTGCCATTCTCGCTGATGAAATCTTTCAGGATGTCGATGTCCTTATAATCAACGTGTTTGATGCCTTCCGCAGTGAAGCGGCAAAACTTCTTGCGCTTGAATAGCGGACGATTGGCTTTCTTTTCTCTTTCTTTATCTTTGCTTTCTTTGCGTCGTGTAAAACGTGCTGTCATATTCATTCCTATTCGTAAATCAGATACATTCGATCCGATTGGTGTGAAATATCAACTGTTGGCTCATGCGGCTTTTTCTGTTCAAAAAACCGGTCAGTTTAACCGCGCTATCCGGTTTCAATTCGGCAATTGCCAGTGCTGCCTGCCCCATCGCCATGGCTGGAAGATCAAAGATTATTTGCCGAACGACACCGGCTTCTTTTTGTTTCGAAGCGTGATTGACGGTAAATTCAATCACCGCAATCCCGGCCGGTGTATAGCGCACTGCGCCCGGCTTAGCGATTTTTCCACAAATAACGGTTTGATTGCATTCCAAAATGGCTGGCAGTCTACGCCGGGGCGCTAGGTTCTTCGGTCAACTCATCGGCAACCAATTCATCGGCAGTATCCGCTACGACCGGAATGGCTCTTTCTTCTTGACGCATCATCGGGGATGGTCCCGTAACCGGGCCGTTGGTTTTAATGGTTAAATGCCGAAGTACCGCATCGCTGAATTTGAATGCGTGATCCAAATCGTCCAGCGCTTGTTGATCGCACTCAATATTCATCAGCACGTAATGCGCTTTGTGTACTTTCTGAATCAAATAGGAGAGTTGACGCCGACCCCAATCTTCCAGGCGGTGGATTTTGCCGTTTCTCGCGGTGACAATACCGCGATAACGCTCGATCATTGCCGGTACTTGCTCACTTTGATCGGGATGAACAATAAAAACGATTTCGTAATGTCGCATAGATTCCTTATGGGTTAAAGCCTCCCGGAAAACGGTTGCCGGTGAGACAAGGTTAAAAGGAGCGCTATTGTACTGAATTCATAAACGAATATCAAACATTAGCGCGGCCTCGGTTCGGTTTTCTGGAAAAACGCATGACTTCCGGCGGAATTACAGGGTTTTTAAATATTCGATGATCGCCCATGCGCCTTGTTTGTCGTTCGACCAATCGAGGCGGTAGGTTTTTTTGCCTTCCGTGATATCTTTATCATGCCCTTTATTGCTCATTGCGGCAATGGTATTGACCTTAAAGGAGTAACCTTCGTCGCGATCACCCGGTTGTTGCGGGTCCCAAGAAAAACCGAGCAGCTTTTGATCGTAATCCAGGCGGCTTTTGATAAAGCTTTCCGGACGCTCATCCGGTACCAGCAAATGGTAAACCGTCGGTACGGTGCCGTTATGCAGATACGGTGCCTGCGCCCAAATGCCGCTCAAAGGCCGGGCGTTGTAGCCGTGATGCTCGTTGTTGGGCGACATCAGCGCGTCTTTCTTGCCAGCCATCGAAATACCGTCGAATTCCGCACAGGGCTTGATATCCTTTCCATGCAGATTGATTGTGGTTTCCGGCGAGCAATTTTCGTACAACTCCTGGTGCGCGGCATAATTGAGCAGCGCGCCGACCACGTAAGCGCGCTTCATGCTGGTGCCGGTATCGTAAACTTTGCCGTTTTTGGGTTGATGGCAATCGGCGCAATGCTCGGCGAACAATGCCTTTCCGCGCTTGGCCAGTTCGATGTCGACTGCGAAAGGATAAGGACTGGCCGGCAGACCGTCGAGCAATTCGTCGGCAAATGCGGCTACGCGCACATCGGTGTTATCCAAGCCCAATGTCAGCATTGCGATCAGATTGCGGTAAATCGGTATCGGCACATTGCCGTTCCATTGTCCGCCGCCGTTGATCAATCGTTTGTGACTTTCATCCCAGCTTGCGCGGCGCTTGTCTTGCTCCCATACCGACATGAAATCGGTGATGCCGGGTTCCGGCGGCAGGACGATGCCGGCGAACCATTTCAATAACGGGTTCTTGCGCAGTCCGATGTAACCGTTGATGGCGCTTAACCCCGTTGCATCCGCCATGCCGGGAAAACCGGCGGTCATCTCGGATTCGAACCCCGCATAGTTTTTGCCGACCAGCGCACTGAAACCGTCGTATTCGGCTTCGGTGCGCTCGGCGAATTGCTTGATCGCTTGCCCGGACGTTTTCTTGAATAATGCAATTTGTGCAGCTTCATAATCCGCGTCGAAACTTTTGCCCGCCCATCGATAATCGTTATAGAAATAATTGGGATTTTGCCGGTGCGTCGCATCCAATGCCGCCAGCAATTTTTGCGTCAATATATCGAATCGTTTGCTGCCGGTTTCTCCTGCATAGGCTTTTTGCAAGGTTTGGTACGCCTTGACGCGAAACTGAACGATATTGAACGTGGTATTGATGCCGCCGTCCAGATAATCGATGGCGCCGTCTTCCAGCCGCACCCGTCCGATATGGCATGCGCCGCAAGTAAATGAAGCATAATCGATATTGCCTTGCGCATCGCTTCGGGATAAGCCGCTGAAGCCGATGCCGCGTGCGACCGGATAGGTTTTTTGCCGCTCGTCGATAAACAAGCCGACGGCATCGAGAAAGTTGTCATCGCTGCCCCACAGTTCGGGTGCAAGCTTGGGCAAAAGCTTCAACGCGATATAAGGAATGCCGTCGGTCTCGCTAAACGCGAAATTGCCGAACCAATCGTACGCTACCCGATGCGATTCGAGGTATGCGGTTTTGTGCTGTTGTTTCTGCGCTTGCGCTTGCGGCCAGTTCTCGGGAACCGCGTTTACGACCGCAGGCGGCGGTGGCGCTTCCAGCGGGTGAGAAATACAGGCCGAAAGCATTGCTGCAATCAAAACAGCGAGCGCGGATTTCATCGTTGTTTCCTTTTTACGGTTGATGGTGGCTGCAGTGTAGCAGCAATCAAACGCTGTTTGAAAGTAAAATGGCAGGTGCTAGCGATTGGCTTTTAAGTGATTGATCAAGCCGTTGGTGGATGAATCGTGAGAAGTTACTGGAATATCGTTTTCTAACTCGGTCAGGATTTTTCCAACCAATTGCTTGCCCAGTTCCACGCCCCACTGATCGAAAGGGTTGATATTCCAAATCACGCTTTGAACGAAAACTTTGTGCTCGTACAGCGCGATCAGCGAACCCAATGATTTTGGAGTCAGTTTTTTAAATAAAATCGATGTGGTGGGGCGATTGCCGGGGAATATTTTATGCGGAGTCAGTTGTCGTATCGTTTCCGTATCGATACCTTGCGATGTCATTTCCGCGCGCGCTTCCTGTTCGGTTTTTCCCTTCATCAGCGCTTCGGTTTGCGCCAGGAAATTGCCCAGTACCACCCGATGATGGTCGCCAAATGGATAATGGCTCTGGCAAGGTACCAGAAAATCGGCTGAAACCGGCTGCGTGCCTTGATGCAGCAATTGATAAAACGCATGCTGACCGTTGGCGCCGAGCTCGCCCCAAACGACGGGGCCGGTCGCATAATCGACGGTATTACCGTCGCGTGCGATTCTTTTGCCGTTGCTTTCCATTTCCAATTGCTGCAGGTAAGCCGGGAAGCGATGCATGGATTGATCGTACGGCAGCACTACATGCGATGAGGCGTTGAAGAAATTGATTTGCCAAATGCCGATCAGACCGAGTATAACCGGCAGGTTTTTTTCCAATGGCGCGGTGGCGAAGTGCCGATCCATTTCCCGCGCACCGGCGAGCAGCGCATAAAAATTACCCATGCCGACCGTCAATGCAATCGGCAAGCCGATTGCCGACCACAGCGAATAACGTCCGCCGACCCAATCCCAGAATACGAACATATTTTCCGGATCGATGCCGAATTTCTCGACTGCGGCGCGATTGGCCGAAACGGCGACGAAATGATGGGCGATGTCTTTTTCGCTGCCGCCGCGAGATAGAAACCATTGTCGTGCGGAATGCGCATTGACGAGCGTTTCCTGCGTCGTGAACGTTTTCGATGAAATAATGAATAACGTTGTCGCCGGATTCAATCGCTGCAAGACTTGCGATAGTTGAGCGCCGTCAACGTTGGAAATGAAATGCGGTGTGATGCCGCTCATCCAATAGGGTTTTAGCGCTTCGGTGACCATGGCCGGACCGAGATCGGAGCCGCCGATGCCGATATTGACGATGTCGGTAAAGGTTTCTCCGCTATAGCCGCAGCGAATGCCGCTTTGGACAGCAACCGAAAAATGTTCCATTTGCTTCAGCACGCGCTTGACCTCGGGCATCACATCCACGCCGTCGACGAACATGCTTTGCTCGCTGCGCAGCGCGACATGCAACGCGGCGCGATGTTCGGTGATGTTGATTTTGTCTCCCGAAAACATGCGGGCAATCCAATCTTCAAGTTTTTGCTGGCGTGCCAGCGCCAGCAGCAGATCGATGGTTTCTTGATCGACCGGTTGTTTGGAATAATCCATCAGCATGTCGTTAAACAATAACGAAAACTTCTCGAACCGACGCGCGTCCTGCTGGAACAATTCGCGCAAATGACGTTGCACCATGGTCTTATGATGTGTTTGTAATGCACGCCAGACAGGCGATTGCGTGAGTAATGGCATTTTGATTGCTATACAAGACTCGGATAAGTTAAACGGAAATAAGCAATGATTCCTGATAGTCTATCAGACAAGTTTGAATGTCGGCGGCGGCAGCGATGTGTCGGTTTGACGCAATGCCGCTTGAATGGCTTCGTCCACAGTTTCCAGCGGGATAAATTGCATTGCCGTGCGCGCGGTTTCCGGCACATCGCGTAAATCCTTTTGATTGCGGGCGGGCAGTAACACCGTTTTCAAGCCCGCACGCTGCGCCGCCAGTATTTTTTCCTTGATGCCGCCGACCGGCAGCACCAATCCGCGCAAACTGATTTCTCCGGTCATCGCCACGTCATGGCACACCGGGCGATTGGTAAACAACGAGGCCAGCGCGATGAACATCGCTACGCCCGCGCTGGGTCCGTCCTTGGGAATCGCCCCGGCGGGCACATGCAAATGCACGTCGATACCGTCGAATGATGCCGATGCGATGCCTAACTCGCTGGCGTGCGCTTTTACCAGAGTCAGTGCCGCTTGGGCGCTTTCCTTCATCACATCGCCAAGTTGCCCGGTCAGGATCAATCGCCCGTTGCCGTTCACTCGGGTGGCTTCGATAAACAATATATCTCCGCCCGCCGGTGTCCAGGCAAGCCCTGTGGCGACACCCGGCAAATCGGTGTGTAGCGCCAATTCGTGTTCAAATTTTTTCGCACCCAGAATCGCATCCAGATCCGCCGCATCGACCCGTACTTGCTGTTGCTTACCTTCGGCAATGCGTAAAGCCGCATGCCGCATGACACGCCCGATTTCACGCTCGAATTGGCGCACCCCGGCTTCTCGTGTGTAGTCGGCGATAATGCAGGCCAGCGCCTCGGGTGTCAGTGTGCATTGACCGACATGCAAACCGTTTGCTTCGCTTTGCCGTTGCACCAGATAGCGCAACGCAATTTGCAACTTTTCTTCCTGCGTGTAACCCGGCAGATCGATGATTTCCATGCGATCTCGCACTGCTGGGGAAATGCTGTCGATTACGTTTGCGGTTGCGATGAAAATCACCCGGCTCAAATCGAACGGCACCCCCAGATAATTATCGCGAAACGTCGCGTTTTGTTCCGGGTCGAGGATTTCAAGCAGCGCAGCCGATGGATCGCCATGCGCACTGGCGGTCATTTTGTCGATTTCGTCGAGCATCCTGACGCA
>SXJH01000053.1 GCA_005779435.1 Nitrosomonas sp.
GGGCGTTTCGGCTTAAATCAACCGAATTTGACGTTATCGATCGACGAAGAATATTTCGGTTTTGGCGGATTTGCGCCGACGACGTATCAACAGTATGTCACCACAAAGGATTACGTGTATTCGGTTGCGCCGCAGTATTCGCTTGCTATACCTGTGCAAATACAAGATCTGATCGATCGGGAAAATGTGTGTACCGATTGCAATAATCGCGTTGAGTAGAGTCTGATGCCCGAATTGCCGGAAGTGGAAACAACGCGATGGGGTATTGCGCCGCATTTGTCGGGGCAATTCATTGCCGCTGCGGTTATACGCAATGCGCAATTGCGCTGGCCGATACCGGAAGATTTGCCGGAACTGTTGACAGGATTGCCGATTCAATCGGTGTCGCGGCGCGCGAAATATATTTTGCTGGATTGCGGCGCCGGTACGCTACTGTTGCATTTAGGCATGTCGGGAAGTTTGCGTGTGCTGCCGGGCGATTCGATACAATGTATGGAATTGCCGGGGAAGCATGATCACTTTGATCTGATTTTAAAAAATCGCACGATTTTGAGATTGCGCGATCCGCGTCGTTTCGGTGCAGTGCTATGGCATTCAGAGGCGATTGAGCAGCATTCTTTGCTAAGACACCTCGGGCCGGAACCATTAATAGTGGATTTCAATGCGCAATATTTGTTCGATAGGCTGCGAACAAGCCGCAGCAGCATTAAGCAAAATATTATGAATGGCCAAGTAGTCGTCGGTGTCGGGAATATTTATGCCAGTGAAGCGTTGTTTTTGGCTGGAATAAATCCCAAGGCGGTCGCGGGTGGTATCGGTATGGCACGCTATGAAAAATTGACCGATGCGATCAAAACAACGTTGCAATTGGCAATCGAGGCGGGAGGAAGCAGTTTGCGCGATTTTGTAAAAAGCGATGGCAAGCCGGGGTATTTTCAACAGTGCTATTGGGTTTATGGGCGCGCAGGGCAGTCTTGTAAAAAATGTGACCGGATGATTCAGCAAATTAAGCAAGGTCAGCGTTCGAGTTTTTATTGCCCAAACTGTCAGCGTGCATAAATATAAAGGAGGCGCTGATTCATTCGGCGAACGAGATGAAGCACGAGGCGCACGGAACGCAGCAACCGAGACATATCAACGAGATAGGCGAGGGAGCGAGTGCCGCGCAACGAAGTGATTCGCTCGTACAGCCAATTAATCAGTGTTTCCAAAATTTGTGGATAACAATATAAGCGGTGTGATGAGATGGATGGTATGAATATTGCCTTTATAGGCGGCGGGAATATGGCATCCGCACTGATGAGCGGGTTGCTGCAACAAGGGTATTCCACCGAACAATTACGAGTGGTTGAGATAAATCCCGAAGGCCGTGAAAAACTTAAGAAAACATTAGGTGTTTCTGCAGTCGAAGGGCTTGCGGATGGCATTACAGCATGCGATGTCATTGTATTGGCGGTAAAGCCGCAACAGTTATACGAATTAACGCAAGCGCTTGCGCCATTATTGAGCAATCAGCTTGTCATATCGATTGCAGCGGGAATTCGTGCAAGCGATATCGTGCGCTGGTTGGGCGGTTATCGGCGCGTGGTGCGGGCGATGCCGAATACGCCATCGCTGGTGCGCTGCGGTGTCACCGGACTCTATACCGCAAAGGATGTTGACGATACGGATAAAAATAAAGCGGAGTTGATTTTATCTGCGGTGGGAACGACGCTTTGGGTGGCGGAAGAGGAAGGCTTGCATGCGGTAACGGCGATTTCCGGTAGCGGGCCGGCGTATGTGTTTTATTTTATTGAGGCGATGCAACAAGCAGCGATAGAATTGGGGCTAACGCCAAACCAAGCGCGGCAGCTCAGCCTGGAAACTTTCTTGGGGGCCAGCAAGCTGGCAAGCTTAAGCGAAGAAGATGTGGCGGTTCTTCGCGCTCGGGTTACTTCCAAAGGCGGTACAACCGAACAAGCGATATTGAGTATGGAAAAAAATGATATTAAGTGTAAGATCATGGCTGCCGTTCATGCCGCCAGCGACCGTTCGCATGAGATGAGCGATGAATTGGGTGGAAAATGAGGTTAAGTAGCTTCGATCAGTAAGTGATTTTTCGATGATCAATTCTTGTTTTTGGAAAAAAATTTATGTCCAACCAGATACTTGTCTTTCTCCTTGATACCATTCTCGGATTGCTTTCCTTGGCGTTATTGTTGCGTTTTTATTTTCAATTATTGCGCGTCCCTTATTACAACTCGGTTTCCCAGTTTTTGATCGCAGCTACTGATTTTATCGTGCGACCAGCGCGTCGCATCATTCCGGGGTGGTCCGGGATGGATATGGCTACGCTGGTACTTGCCTGGATATTCGAATGTATCATTTTGGTCAGCGTATTCATGATACAAGGCTATGATTTTGAGGTAAATCTTGTCGCTTCGTTAGGCGTTATCGGGTTGCTGGGGCTCGTCGAAATCGTTAAAACGACACTCTATATCGTGTTGATCATGATTATCATGCAAGCCGTATTGTCATGGGTTAATCCACACAGTCCAATGGCACCGTTATTGGATAGTTTTACACGCCCGTTTTTAGCGGTATTTCGAAAGCGTATTCCACCGATCGCGAATGTCGATTTGTCGCCATTATTTGTACTGATACTGATCCAAGTGCTTTTGATGGTGGTCGCGGGTGTCCATAAAGAAATTCATGCGATGCTGTTCTAAGCGATTTCGTGACGGTGACCTGGTTTCGGTACGATGCGGAAAATAATCTTATTGTAACGCTGCACATTCAGCCGGGAACTAAAAATACCGAAGCAATCGGATTGCACGGCGATGCTTTAAAAATAAAGCTTGCGGCGCCGCCAACGGATGGTAAAGCAAATGCCGCATTATTAAAATTTCTTGCGCTGCGATTTGAAGTGCCGATTGCTTGTGTAATATTGAAACAGGGCGACAAATCTCGCCGTAAAGTGGTATTAATCCGGCAATCCGAGATGAGGCCGGAAATTTTATTTAAAGCGTGATGAAACTAATTGCTGCAAAAAATCTCGAATGAAGTCATTATGGATTTAATTTTATGGCGGCATGCGGAAGCGGAAGATGGTTTTCCCGATGCCGCACGAAAACTAACCTCAAAAGGCATTACTCAGGCAGAGCGCATGTCGATTTGGCTGAGAGAAAGGGTGCCCGCCAATACAAAAATAATCGTCAGTCCAACTACACGCACACAGCAAACAGCTAAGTCTTTACGGGCTGATTTTGTTACTGAGAGTAAAATCGGTCCGGGAGCCAGTATAGATGCAGTGCTTGCCGCAGCAAATTGGCCGGATGCACCGACAGCGGTTTTGATCGTCGGGCATCAACCCACTATCGGAGAAGTGGCGAATTATCTGTTACCGGCGATTCCTGCCGGTTTGCGCGTCAAAAAAGGTTCGATATGGTGGATTCGTAGCCACTTGAAAGATCATGCGATTGAATCGGAATTGCACGCGGTGATGTATCCGGATGATTTATAGGGATATACCGGGAATGGCCGGTAATTAAGATGGCTCGGGCGATTTTATTCAACAAACCTTATGGTGTCGTTTGTCAATTCACATCGGAACATGGTCATCAATCTTTGAAAGAATTTATTCCGATTCCCGGGTTTTATCCGGCTGGAAGATTGGATGCCGATAGCGAAGGGTTGGTATTGCTGACCGACGATGGAATTTTAC
>SXJH01000054.1 GCA_005779435.1 Nitrosomonas sp.
AGCCAGGTTTCCCAGCCCAACCCCCAAGCACCCAGCGTGGGGTTCTCCCAATCGTCTTCGACCAAGCGTATGTCGTTTTGTGTCAAGTCAAAACCCAGTTCGCGCAACGAGTTGAAGTACAAATCGAGGATGTTTTTCGGTGCCGGTTTCAGTACCACTTGAAACTGGTAATAATGCTGCAAACGGTTGGGGTTGTCGCCGTAACGGCCGTCTTTCGGGCGGCGCGCCGGTTGCACATATGCGGCTTTCCACGGTTCGGGGCCGATGGCGCGCAGAAAAGTGGCGGTGTGGCTGGTGCCTGCGCCGACTTCCATATCGTAAGGTTGCAAGATGGCGCAGCCTTGCTTGCTCCAATACTGCTGCAAGGTCAGAATAATTTCCTGGAAAGTCAGTGTTGCCATAAAAAGGGCTTAAATTGCCATCGAAATGAATAAGTGCGGATTTTACCGGGTTTTACGTCTCGCGCGGAAGGCGGATAGCAAACCGATGCCGACGAGCAGTGCGGCTAACCCCAATATCGGATAATTACCCGTGCGGACATACGGTGTGGCGCCGGTAAAGCCTTGCGCCAATCCATGCAATGCGGCGGTGGTGAAAATCTCAATGGTATCCAGCACCCGCCCGCGTTCGTCGATGATTGCGGTAACGCCGGTATTGGTGGCGCGCAGCATATAGCGCCCGGTTTCCAGCGCGCGCATTTGCGAAATCTGCAAGTGCTGCTGCGGGCCGATCGAGCGCCCGAACCAAGCGTCGTTGCTGACATTGACCAACATCGTCGCTTGCGGCAGCTGGTTGATGATTTCTTCGCCGAATACGTCTTCGTAACAAATATTGATCGCCACGCGCTGCCCGGACAATTCCATCGGTTGTTGATCCAGCTTGCCGCGCGAGAAATCGGTCAATGGGATTTGCAGCACTTGAATCACCCAGCCGAAGATGGGTTTGAACGGAATGAATTCGCCAAACGGCACCAGGTGATGCTTGCGGTAGCTTTGTCCGGGAGCGGTGCCAAGGCTGAACATGGTGTTGTAATACGCGTCGCCGTCGTCGCGATCGCGTTCGGCGAGGCCGATCAGCACATCGCCGTGATTGCTTTTGGCGTGCTCGGTCAAATGCATCAAATAGGCGAGCGGCACCGCATCGCTAAACAGCGGAATGGAGATTTCCGGCGTCACGATTAAGCGGCTATCGCTTTCCAAGATCAACTTGGCATAAATCTCCAGCGAATTTTCGATATAGTCTTCGCGCCATTTCAAGTCTTGAGCAATGTTGCCTTGCAATAGGCTGACCGTGACCGGTTTCCCTTCGGGCGTTACCCAGTCGATCCATTGCAAACCGTAGCCGACGAATCCGATCAGCAGCACAGTCAGGCCATAGCGCCATTGCTTGACGCCTTTTTCAACCCATAGCGCGAGCAGCGCAGCGCTGAAAATGACGATTACCGAAATGCCGTACACGCCGACAATCGGCGCAAAACCGGCCAACGGGCTATCGGGTACTTGCGTGTAACCGATCGCCAGCCAAGGAAAACCGGTAAACAGCGTGCCGCGCAGCCATTCGCATAACATCCACAACGCCGCTGCGAGCGACGCCCAAAGCAGCGGTGCGGCAGGACGCAGCTTGGCCAACAGCCAGCAACCCAATGCCGGAAACAGCGATAAATAACCGCACAGGATGATCAGCGCCACTACTGCGATCGGCATCGGCATGGCGCCGAAATCGTGCAAGCTGACGTAAATCCAGGTTACGCCGGCGCTGAACAACCCCATGCCGAACCAAAAGCCCAAAGCCGCCGCTTTGCCCGGTGCCGGGCTATGACGACACCAGGCGAACAGCACGGCAAGCGTGAAGAACGGCGCAGGAAACAGATAAAACGGCGCGAAGCCAAGCACGGTCAATGCGCCCAGTAAGAAGGCCAATGTTAATCTAGTGTAATGATTCTTCAATCGAACAATGCGTGTTGAATGGGATGAATGGTATTTCAGCAGCTTGGCTTGCCGTTGTGTACTTTCGTTGTGAACTTTCGAGATTTAATCGTATTCTTAGCATTTTCCCAATGTTAAATTAAAAGCCGTCTCTTTATGTACTATTTTATGCATCGTTTTTACGATGACATACGGTACATATCGTTTACGTTGAATAATTATTTATTCACTTTCATGCCGGTATAAAAGTAGAATATGCGCATTTGTTTGAATAAGATCGGTTAATCAATCGAAAACACCGGACGAGGGTGCTTTTGAAGTTCCAGATTCTCCTGATAAGCTGCAGCAAGTTATTGGTATTAAACATCCTAAATCAATCGGATTTCTCATGAAATTTAAACCGCTCTATGTGTTATTGCTATCCGGGCTGACTGCCTGCGCGCAGATTCCTGTCAATACGGAAGCAGAAAAAAAAGAGCAACCCGCCGAACAAGAGGAAGCCAGTCCGCAGAATTTGCCCAAACAAGACCTGACCGCGCCCATTCTATTCGATTTCCTGGTCGGCGAAACGGCATTGCAACGCGGCAATCTCGATATCGCCATGAGCCGATACATCAAGCTGGCAAAATCGACGCGCGATCCTCGTCTCGCCAAGCGGGCGACGGAAATTGCCTTGCATACGGGAAATCCATACGCCACCGAACAAGCAGCTTCGATATGGATCGAACTGGAGCCCGAGTCCATCGAAGCCCGGCAAACCATTGCTGCGGCACTGGTCAATTTGGGGAAATTGGACGCAGCGCAGCCGCATTTCGAAATATTGCTGGCATCCGAGAAGGAAAGCATCGGTAATGCGTTCATGCAACTCAATCAATTGCTGTCGCGCAATGCGGATAAAAACAGCACATTGCGTTTAATACAGCACCTGTCGCAGCCGTACAAGGATCTTCCGGAAGCGCATTTCGCCATTTCCCAAGCTGCTTGGTACGCCAACCAGCATCAACTGGCGCAGCAAGAAATGCAGCGGGCGCTTACTTTGCGGCCCGATTGGGAAATCGCCGCGATTCATCACGGCCGGATACTGCAGCGTATTTCCATCGCGGATACCAGCGATTTCTACCGCGATTATTTGCAAAAACATCCGGAAGCCAATGAAGTGCGGATTGCGTATACGCGGGTGCTTATCGGCGACAGGCAGTTGGATTCCGCGCGGGAACAGTTACGGTGGTTGACGGAGAAAAACCCGGAAGATGCGGAAATAGTATTGGCGGCAGGATTACTCGCAGCGGAAATGGGCAATCTCGAAGTTACCGAGGAAAATTTCAAAAAAGCGCTGAGCTTGGGTTATAAAGATGCCAGCACCGTGCATTTCCATTTGGGGCAAATTTATGAAGAAACCAATCGCCCCGATTTGGCGATGGCGTCTTATCAAATGGTCAAGAGCGGCGGTCGCCACTTACCGGCGCAAATCCGCTATGCCGACCTGTTGGCGGCGAAAGGAAATGTGACGGAAGCGCGCGAACATTTGCAAAATCTTCCGGCGGCAAACGATCAGCAAGCGGCGCATTTGATTTTGGCGGAAGCGCAAATCTTGCGTCGTACCAAAGCCTATCAGGAAGTATTCGATTTGCTGGACGAGGGGTTGAAGAAATTTCCGGATTATCCCGAGTTGCTTTACGATCGTGCATTGACTGCCGACAAATTGCGCAAACACAAAATTCTGGAGCAGGATTTGCGCAAGCTGATCAAGCTGAAACCGGATAACGCGCACGCCTACAATGCGCTGGGATATAGCTATGCCGAGCGCGGCATTCAGTTGCCGGAAGCGCTCAAGTTGATCCAACGCGCTATCGAACTTGCTCCGGGCGATCCCTATATCATGGATAGCTTGGGCTGGGTGTACTACCGCATGGGTAAGATTGCGGAAGGATTGAATTATCTGAATTTGGCTTTTGCCGCACGCCCGGATTCCGAAATCGCGGCGCACTTGGGAGAATTGCTCTGGGTGCAGGGCGCCAAGGACGATGCCAGGAATATTTGGCGTTCCGCATTGGAAAAAGACCCGGATAATGAAGTGTTGCTCGAAACATTGCAGCGCCTGACGAAAAAGAAAGTGGTCGATTAGTATCCGGCTGTATCATATAGAAGAGGCTATGGCACCGATCGGTTGTTCGATCGGCTTGGCTTCTTCGTGAAATTACCAAAAAACCAAAAATGCAAAACACCTCACCGGTTCTCGAATTTAAAAGCAGCACCTTTTTTGCGCCGATCCTGATTATCTTTACCAATGACACGAATGCGATCGCGCATGCGCTCAACGAAAAAATCAAATTGGCTCCCGATTTCTTTCGTGATTCTCCATTGATTGTCGATTTCAAGGAAATCAACAAATCGAATCAGGCTGTGGATTTTATGCAATTGATACAATTGCTGCGCGAATCGGGTTTTTTTCCGGTCGGCATTCGCGGCGGCAACGAGTCGCAAAATATACAAGCGCGCGCGTTATTCATTCCCATCGATACTGTACGGGAATTGGGCCATTCCATCGCTATTGGCGAACCGCCAAAGCAAGAATCCGCGCAACCGGTCGCCGCGCAACCCGAGGCTGCTCCGGTTAAAGAAACAACGCATTCCGCAGCGATTCCGCCGGTCCCGGCAGCCACTACTTTGATTTCGCATCCCATTCGTTCCGGGCAGCGTATCTATGCGTCCGGCGATTTGATTATTTTGTCCCAGGTGAGCGCCGGCGCCGAAATAATGGCTGAAGGCAATATACACGTTTATAATACGCTGCGAGGGCGCGCATTGGCAGGAGTTCATGGCAATACCGCTGCAAGAATATTCTGCTTCGATATGCAAGCGGAGCTTATTTCTATAGCCGGGGATTATAAAACCAGCGAAGATTTGGGGAAGCAAAATTATAACGGCCCGGTGCAAATATATTTGCAGGATCATGCTTTGATCATTAAAGAGATTGCTTAAAACGAAATCGCAAAGGAGGCTCAATTGGCAAGAATTATCGTGGTGACATCAGGCAAAGGCGGCGTGGGTAAGACGACAACAAGCGCGGCCATTGCTATGGGGCTGGCAAAAAAGGGCCATAAAACGGCGGTTATCGATTTTGATGTCGGTTTGCGGAACTTGGACTTGATTTTAGGCTGCGAACGCCGCGTGGTATACGATTTTATCAATGTGATCAATGGAGAAGCAGGACTGAACCAAGCGTTGATCCGCGATAAGAACTGCAATATGCTTTATATTCTGCCCGCCTCTCAAACACGCGATAAGGATGCGCTGACCCAGGAAGGCGTTGGCCGTGTGCTGGACGAGTTATCCAAGGATTTCGAGTATATTGTTTGCGATTCTCCCGCCGGTATTGAGAAGGGGGCAAATTTGGCGCTATATTATGCCGACGATGCTTTTGTCGTAACCAACCCGGAAATTTCTTCGGTGCGCGATTCCGATCGCATGCTGGGGATTTTGTCGAGCAAATCCAGACGAGCGGAAAGAAACGAAGAGCCCATCAAGGAATACTTATTGCTGACCCGATATGACGCGGACAGAGTTAGGTTGGGCGAAATGCTCAGCCTTGAGGATGTACAGGAAATCTTGTCATTGGAATTGTTGGGCATCATTCCCGAATCGAAATCGGTCTTGTCCGCATCCAATGCCGGAATACCGGTGATTCTGGATGAAAAAAGCGAAGCGGGGCGGGCGTATGCCGATGTCGTTGCGCGCTACCTCGGGGAGAAAGTGCCGCATCGATTTATCGAGAGCAAACCAGGATTCCTCAGGAGGCTTTTCGGAGGTAGAAAATGAGCTTACTAGACTATTTTAAATTATCGAAACCGAAAACCGCATCGCTCGCCAAAGAAAGGCTGCAAATTCTGGTTGCGCATGAGCGGCGTTCCCGCAGTCAACCATCCTATTTGCCGCAATTGCAAAAAGAGTTGCTGGAGGTTATCCGTAAATACGTCAATGTAGATCAAGATGCGATATCGGTAAATTTTGAGCAGGATGAAAATCAGGAAACGCTGGAATTGAATATTGTGTTGCCGGACTGTCATCAAGCTGACAGTAAAGCCGCCAACAATTGAATCTAGGGAAACGCTGATTAATTCGGCGAACGAGATGAAGCACGAGGCGCACGGAGCGCAACAATCGAGACATATCAATGAGATAGGCGAGGGAGCGAGTGCCGCGCAACGAAGTGATTCGCTCGTACAGCCAATTAATCAGTGTTTCCCTAGCCGGTATAGGCGTCGAATGATGCAATGGAACATTGGGCCGGTTGCTTTAATCGGCGTTGTTTTGCTGTTTGCCGGTTGTAAAACCATGCCAACCCAGACACCGTCGGAAACGGTTGCTACCACGATCATTACCGATCCTGTGCCGTATTCTCTCAGGACTCCGGCGAACGACTTCAACATTCTCGGCAGGATAGCCATTCAGGATCAAGATCAAAGCTTTTCCGGCAGTTTCCGATGGCGGCATTCGGAAAAAATCGATGAGATATTGCTTTTTACGCCGCTGGGTCAGGCCGTGGCGGAAATTACAAAAGATTCCGACGGCGTTCGCTTGATTACCGCAAAACTTGAAGCCTATTACGCTGAGAATGTGGAGCGTTTGACGGAAGAGGTCTTAGGGTGGAGGTTGCCGTTAAACGGTTTGCAATATTGGATCCAAGGAACGCATTCGCCCATTACCTCGGCAGAAAAGGATTTGGGGCAAACCAATCAATTGATTGCGATTCGTCAGGATGGCTGGAATATCCATTATTCGCGCTTTGCCGCTGAAAAATCGCGCCCGATTCCAATGCCCAAGCAATTTCACTTATTTTATGAGAACGAGCGTTTAAAAATCCGGGTCATTGTCGATGACTGGAATGCCGAATATTGATCAATCGATAACATCGTCATTTAATGCTTCATTTGTTTATGCACACTTTTCCGGCCCCCGCCAAACTGAATCTTTTTTTGCACGTCGTTGGCCGCAGGCAAGACGGTTACCATTTGTTGCAAACGGTTTTTCGCTTTCTGGATTTTTGCGACGAATTAAGTTTCGATCTGCGCACCGATGGCGTAATCAAGCTGCATAATCCGCTGCCAGGCGTGCCGGAGGAAAAAGATTTGTGCGTTCGCGCAGCCACGTTGCTGCAACAAAAAACAGCAACCGGCTTGGGTGCCGATATTTATCTGCAGAAAAAGATTCCCATGGGCGGCGGCTTGGGAGGCGGCAGTTCGGATGCGGCGACCACGTTACTGGCGCTCAATCGGCTATGGGGTGTTAATTTGGCGACGGAAGTGTTGCTTGAGTTGGGTTTGCAATTGGGCGCCGATGTGCCGGTTTTTATTTTCGGGAGAAACGCTTTTGCCGAGGGAGTCGGCGAGAAATTGTCCGCGATCGAGCTGCCGACGGCTTGGTATCTGGTGCTTGTGCCGCCAGTACCAGTATCGACCGCCGAGATTTTTTCAAGTAAGGAATTGACACGCAACACAATTCCGATCAAAATACCGCCCTTTTCCATCCGGCAGGGTCGCAACGATTTGGAACCCGTCGTTTGCCGGTCTTATCCGGAAGTGGCAAGATGTTTGGAGTGGCTAAAGCGGCTGGAAAATACTACAATAGCGGCGATGAGCGGATCGGGCGCTTGCGTCTTTGCTGAATTTGCGACGGAACAAGAAGCGAAAACGGCTTTTGCGCAAATTCCGAGCGACATGAAAGGTTTTGTAGCGAAAGGCTTGAATTGTCACCCGATGTATCAGTCAAGAGAATGAATTTTTGGGGAGTCGCCAAGTGGTAAGGCACCGGATTTTGATTCCGGCATTCGTAGGTTCGATCCCTACCTCCCCAGCCAGCTTAGTTCGTAAAATCCGATAGGGTTTCGTGGTGAGATTGAACAGTGCGTCACTGCAAACGGCATTGTATTAGAGAGCATAATGCCCCTTTTTTCCATTAGCGCAAAGAAATAACATGTCCTATGACAGTTTGATGGTTTTTACCGGCACTGCCCATCCCAAGTTGGCGCAAGACGCTGTCAAGCATCTGAATATTCATCTGGGACGCGCCACTGTCGGACGTTTCAGCGACGGCGAAATCATGGTGGAAATTCTTGAGAACGTGCGCGGAAAAGATGTTTTTGTGCTGCAATCCACTTGCGCGCCGACCAACGACAGTTTGATGGAAATTCTGGTCATGGTCGATGCGCTTAAACGTGCATCGGCAGGACGAATCACTGCCGCAATTCCTTATTTCGGTTACGCGCGCCAGGACAGAAGGCCGCGCTCCGTGCGTGTGCCGATTACGGCCAAGGTGGTTGCCAATATGCTGACGACAGTGGGTATCGATCGGTTATTGACGATGGATTTGCACGCGGATCAGATTCAAGGTTTTTTTGATATTCCGGTCGATAATATTTACGGTATGCCCATTTTGTTGGGCGATATTTGGAAGCATAATTACCAGAATTTAATCGTGGTTTCCCCCGATGTCGGCGGTGTGGTACGTGCGCGTCATTTGGCCAAGCGTTTGGAATGCGATCTGGCGATTATCGACAAGCGACGCCCCAAACCGAACGAAGCAAAAGTCATGAACATCATCGGCGAAGTGAAAGATCGCACTTGTGTGATCATCGACGATCTGGTGGATACGGCCAACACATTGTGCGAAGCGGCAAGAGCATTGAAAGAAAATGGGGCTAAATCGGTATTGGCTTATTCAACGCATGCGGTATTGTCGGGCAAAGCGGTAGAGAGAATTCAGAATTCGTCGCTGGATAAATTGGTGGTTACCGATACGATTCCTTTGCGCGAGGATGCGATGGCTTGCGATCGCATTTGTCAATTGAGCATTGCAAGCTTATTGGCGGAAACCATGTTGCGTATCAGCAACGAGAGTTCGCTGAGTTCGTTGTTTATGGAATAACAAAGTTTTTTTAACCGGTTTGTTTGGTCGCGAACAAATCAACACTATGGAGTAATCGACATGAAAATAGAAATCAGCGCGGAAAAGCGCACATTGCAGGGAAAGGGTGCGAGCCGCCGCCTGCGTGGTTCCGGCAAGGTGCCGGCAGTCATTTACGGTGGCGATCAAGATGCGCAATCTATTGAGATGAGTCATAACGATTTGTTTCATAAACTTAAATTGGAAGCTTTTCATGCATCTATTTTAACGTTGAGCATCGATGGCAAAAAAGAGCCTGTCTTGTTGCGCGATGTGCAAATGCATCCCTTTAAGCATCAGGTATTGCACGTGGATTTTCAGCGTGTCGCCAAGGATAAGAAGATACACATGAAAGTGCCATTGCATTTTATCAATGCGGAAAATTCACCCGGCGTCAAAACATCCGGCGGTATCGTTTCTCATATCATGACGGAAGTGGATATCAGTTGCTTGCCTGGCGATTTGCCCGAATACATCCAAGTGGATTTGATGCAATTAGCCGCAGGACATACATTGCATTTAAGCGATTTGGTATTGCCTAAAGGCGTAGAAATCGTCGCCTTGGCGCGCGGCGATAATGCCGCAGTGGTGACCATCGTAATTCCTCGCTCGGCATTGACTGAAGAAGGCGCCGGCGAAGCAGCGGGGGCCGAGAAAAAATAAATTGACCGGATAAAGACTTAGCGGTCGTGTCAATCGAAATAATCTGCCGGGGCTTCATCGTCCCGGCAGATTTTTCTTTTCCAGCGCGCGGACTCTATGCACATGAAACTTATCGTTGGTTTAGGCAATCCAGGCCGGGAATATGATAAAACGCGGCATAATGCCGGTTTCGATTGGGTCGATCGATTGGCGGTCATGTTGCATGTCACACTCCGAACGGAAGCGCGCTTTCATGGTTTGTGCACGCAAATCCGGCAGCATGACAACGATTTATGGCTGCTGGAACCGCAAACCTTTATGAATGCGAGCGGACGCGCGGTTGCGGCGCTATGCCAGTTTTATAAAATTTCAGCAGATGAAATCATCGTGGTTCACGACGAATTGGATTTGCCGCCGGGCGCGGCAAAACTGAAAAAAGGCGGCGGTCTGGGCGGACATAACGGACTCAAGGACATAGCCGCAAAGTTAGGAACCCAGGATTTCTGGCGTTTGCGCATCGGAATAGGTCATCCGGGCGAGCGCGGCGCAGTGGTGGGATATGTGCTCAACCCGCCGAGAAAAGAAGAAGCGCAATTAATCGATGAAGCCATAACCAGAAGCCTGGAAGTCTGGCCGTTGATAGCGCAAGGTGCATGCGAAGCGGCCATGCTGAAATTACACACCAAAGTTTAAATGCACTGTCAATTTTAATAGGTATCGAGTCATGAGTCTGAAATGTGGAATTGTTGGGCTTCCCAATGTGGGCAAATCCACGTTGTTTAATGCGCTGACCAAGGCCGGCATCGCTGCGGAAAACTATCCTTTTTGCACCATCGATCCGAATGTCGGTATTGTCGAAGTGCCGGATCCGCGATTGCAGAAACTCAGCGATATTGTCAAACCGCAGAAAATACAACCTGCAATCGTTGAGTTTGTCGATATTGCGGGTTTGGTTGCGGGCGCATCCAAAGGCGAGGGTCTGGGCAACAAGTTTCTCGCCAATATCCGCGAAACCGACGGTATCGTCAATATGGTACGTTGCTTTGTCGATGACAACGTGGTGCATGTGACCGGGAAAGTCGATCCGATTGCGGATATCGAAGTGATTCAAACCGAATTGTCGCTGGCGGATCTTGCGACCGTAGAAAAAGCGCTGCAGCGCGAATCCAAAGTGGCCAAATCCGGCAATAAAGAAGCGATCAAAATGTGTGCGCTGTTGGAAATGGTGCAAGCGCATCTCGATCAAGGCAAGCCTGCTAGAACGCTGGAATTGGATAAGGATCAAAAACACTTGCTGCAACCGTTGTGCCTCTTAACCGCAAAACCGGCGATCTATGTTGCGAATGTAAACGATCGAGGATTTCAAAATAACCCGTTACTAACCCGCGTGCAAGAATATGCGGCTAATGAAGGCGCACCCGTGGTTGCAATCTGCGCCGCTTTGGAAGCCGAAATTGCCGATTTATCCGATGACGATAAGCGAATTTTCCTTGCCGATCTTAATTTGGAAGAACCGGGACTTAATCGCCTGGTGCGTGCCGGTTACGATTTGCTCGGCTTGCAGACTTATTTCACTGCGGGTGTCAAGGAAGTAAGAGCCTGGACGATCCACAAAGGCGATACCGCACCGCAAGCGGCGGGCGTTATCCATACCGATTTTGAAAAGGGTTTCATTCGCGCCGAAGTAATCGGTTATGACGATTTTGTCACCTACAACGGCGAACAAGGCGCTAAGGAAGCGGGAAAAATGCGGCTGGAAGGAAAGGAATACATCGTCAAAGACGGCGATGTCATGCACTTCCGCTTCAATGTTTAATTTCAACCTAAACGGCACCTTAAAACCGGTGCCGTTGCGTGTGTCAAATCAGTTCGGCGCCTCTTGTAAGCATAATGTCAGTGACATCGCCGCGCAAAAATCAGGCTGATGATTGCGCCGAGCGCAAAAAATATCAACAATGCGACGCTTAAAGGAAGCTCGACGGATTGGTCCAGATAATAATAAAGCGTGATAGGTTGCGAATGCTTAGACGCAAAAACGGCCAGCACTACAAAAACTGCAATACGAAAAATCCAAGCGATCAGGTTCGTCATAACGCGTTAACTCATAAAATTAATAATGATAAATAAGTGAATGGCGGATTCCGGACATTAACCAAGAATAATACCGGCAAGCATTGCCGATCAATCGTGTACGCAATCCGCACTAATTTTTTTACTTAGGGAAATACTGAAATCGGCTGTACATGCGATCTGTGGCGTTGGGCGGTGCTCGAAAATCGCCTATCGCTACGACGATATGCTCCATTTTCTGCGCTCCATCCGCCTTGCGTTTCATCTTGCTCGCCGAATTATTTCAGCGTTTCCTTAGTTCTCGAAATTGCTGAAATCCGACAGATTCCCGGTGTCGGAATTAAAAAAAGCACTCCGCGATAGAAGTGCTTTTTTCGTTTATTGCGGTGTTACTTATAATCAACACGTTCGCGCATTTCTTTACCTGCTTTGAAATGCGGCACGTATTTCTCAGGCACTTTTACTTTCTCGCCGGACTTTGGATTCCGGCCGATACGCGGCGGGCGGTAATTCAGATCGAAACTGCCAAATCCGCGTATTTCAATGCGTTGGCCGCCTGCTAAACTTTTAGCCATCGCATCGATGATCATTTTAACGGAAAGCTCAGCATCTTTTGTGACCAGCTGCGGGAAACGTGCAGCAAGCCGGGTAATTAATTCAGATTTCGTCATGAAATTTCCTCTTTCTTATTGCTCTGTATTTTTACTGTCCATTTTTGCTTTCAGAAGAGCGCCAAGGCTGGTTGTACCTGCGTTTACCGGTGCTTTTATTTTTTGCATGGCGGCAGTTTCATCGGATTTGTCTTTTGCCTTGATCGAAAGATTGATTGCGCGATTTTTACGATCGATGTTGATAATCATCGTTTCAACTTTATCGCCTTCTTTCAGATGGGTGCGAATATCTTCCACACGATCGCGCGACACCTCGGAGGCGCGCAAATAACCTTCGACATCATTGGTTAGCGCAATGACAGCACCCTTGGCGTCGATGGATTTTACCGTACCTTCGATAATGCTGTTTTTGTCATGCTCGGCGACAAAACTGGTGAAAGGATCGCCTTCCATTTGCTTGATGCCCAAGGAGATGCGTTCGCGTTCGACGTCGATGGACAAAATGACGGCTTCCACTTCATCGCCTTTCTTGTAGTTTTGTACCGCTTCTTCGCCGGGTTGATTCCACGACAAATCCGATAAATGCACCAAACCATCGATATTGCCAGGTAAGCCGATAAATACGCCAAAATCGGTAATCGATTTGATTTGACCGCGCACTTTGTCGTTCTTCTCGTGGCTGGCGGCAAATTCTTCCCAAGGATTAGGCTGGCATTGTTTCATGCCCAGTGAAATGCGGCGGCGTTCTTCGTCGATTTCGAGAATCATCACTTCGACTTCATCGCCCAGTTGCACAATCTTGGATGGATAAACATTCTTGTTGGTCCAATCCATTTCGGACACATGCACCAGACCTTCGATGCCCTGCTCGATTTCAATGAAAGCGCCGTAGTCGGTCAGATTGGTTACTTTGCCGAACAAGCGCGTGCGTGCCGGGTAACGGCGCGACAATCCAACCCATGGATCTTCGCTCAATTGTTTCATGCCTAATGAAACGCGATTCTTTTCTTGATCGAACTTCAGTACCTTGGCGGTAACTTCATCGCCAATATTGACCACCTCCGACGGATGCTTGACGCGGCGCCATGCCAGATCGGTGATGTGCAACAAACCATCGATACCGCCTAAGTCGACAAATGCGCCGTAATCGGTAATGTTTTTGACCACACCTTGAACGATAGAGCCTTCCTGCAAATTGGACAGCAAGGTTTCGCGGTCGGCGCCTTGCGTCGCTTCCAATACAGCGCGGCGCGATACCACGACGTTATTGCGTTTGCGATCCAGTTTGATGACCTTGAATTCCATTTCCTTATTTTCATAAGGCGTCGTGTCTTTGACCGGACGGATATCGACCAGGGATCCGGGCAAGAATGCGCGAATTCCGTTGATCGTTGCGGTCAAGCCGCCTTTGACTTTGCCGTTGACCATGCCGGTGACGATCTTGCCGCTTTCCATCGCTTCTTCCAGATCGTGCCATGCGGTTAGACGTTTCGCTTTGTCGCGAGAGAGGCGTGTTTCGCCATAGCCGTCTTCCAGAGACTCAATGGCAACGCTGATGAAATCGCCCGGCTTGACTTCGATTTCGCCGCGATCATTTTTGAATTCCTCAACAGGAATAAAACTTTCGGATTTGAGACCCGCATTAACGACGACGATATTGTAGTCGACGCGAACAACTTCGGCGGTGATGACTTCACCGATACGCATTTCCTGACGTGAGAGGCTTTCTTCAAAAAGTGCGGCAAAACTTTCGGGGGAATTCTTGGTTGCAGTGGAAGCTTTAGTCATTATAAAAATACCTGATAGAACACTCCGGCCAGTATGATTTCCAGCGGATTGGGTTAGTTAAAAAATGTTTGGATCGCGAATTTTCTTCTGAATGTCAGGAAAAAATTATTGAGCGTTCAAACGCTGATCTCTTGCACAGATCTCATTATACCAGGAGAGCACGGTATCTTGTGCCTGGGATATGGTTAACGAAGTCGTATCCAGCAATCGAGCATCCTTGCCTTGCTGCAGTGGAGCGACGCTGCGATTGCTGTCGCGTTCATCCCGTTTCTGAATATCTTGCAACAGATCGGCGATATTAGCATCGATTCCTTTCTCTTTCAACTGGTTATATCGTCTTTGCGCGCGAATCTCAGCGCTGGCGGTTAAAAAAATCTTCAGCATGGCATCGGGAAAAATAACCGACCCCATATCGCGGCCATCGGTAACCAATCCGGGAGGCTGACGGAATGCGCGTTGGCGTTCGGTCAATGCCGCGCGAACCTGCGGATAAGCGGCCAGTTGCGAAGCCAGAATACCGCATTGTTCCGCGCGGATGGCATCGGTAACGATTGCGCCGTCTAAAAAGATTTGTCCATCAATGAAGGCGGTATCCAGGTTTTTGGCAATTGCCGTAAGCCGGTCGATATCGCCGGTATCGGTATGCGATTGCATTGTTTTCAACGCAACCAGCCGATACAGCGCACCGCTGTCCAAATAATGAAAGCCGAGTTTGGCGGCAACCAACTGGGCAATGGTGCCTTTCCCGGATGCGGAAGGGCCGTCAATGGCAATGACAGGAATTTGCGGTGTATTCATGAACGATTCGGGGTTGTCGGAGTGCAAAAAAGAGACTACGAAGCAGTCTGCACGATCTGTGCGAACTTTTCAAAATAATCCGGAAAGGTTTTAGCGACGCATCCGGGATCGTTGATGCGCACCGGAGCGCCGAAGGAAGCCAGAGAGAAGCACATGGCCATGCGGTGATCGTCGTAAGTGTCGATCGCCGCATGAGGGGTCAATCCGTTCGGCGGCGGCGCAATGCGCAGGTAATCGGCGCCTTCTTCGACGATTGCGCCAAGTTTGCGCAATTCTGCGGCCATCGCCGCCAGGCGGTCGGTTTCTTTCAAGCGCCAACTGGCGATGTTGCGCAGCGTAGTGACGCCATCGGCAAATAACGCCGCCACTGCCAGCGTCATGGCGGCATCGGGGATGCGATTGCAATCCAGGTCGATTGCGCGTAGAAGCTTCCCGCAGAAAAGCGCGTCCGCGCTTTCGGCCTCGATCCAGTTTTCGCCCATCGAAATTTTTGCCCCCATCATTTCCAATGCGGCGGCAAAACGGACATCGCCTTGCGCGCTATCGCGGCCAACGCCTTGAACGCGCACCGGACCATGCCCGACTGCGCCTGCGGCAAGAAAATAGGACGCGGAAGAAGCATCGCCTTCGACGAAAATGCTGCCCGGACTGCGATAGTGTTGTTGCGCCGGTATTACGAATTGCTGCCAATCGGTATGCTCGACATGCACGCCGAAACGCTGCATCTGCGCGAGCGTCAATTGGATGTACGGTTGCGAAATGAGCGTGCCCGCAACTGCGATGACGGATTTCTTTCTTGTCAACGGCAATGCCATCAGCAGTCCCGTCAGGAATTGGCTGGAAACGTCGCCTTTGACGGTTACTCGATATGCGTCGTCTTGACGTTGCAGGTTGGTGGGATTGATTTCAAGCGGCGGAAAACCCGGATTGCCGAGATAGTCGATATCGGCGCCCAGTTGACGCAATGCGTCGACCAGATCCCCGATCGGTCTTTCGTGCATACGCGGCACGCCGGATAGCCGGTAATGCCCTTGCATTAACGCCAGCGCCGCAGTCAACGGACGAAAAGCGGTGCCGGCATTGCCGAGAAACAGATCGGCTTCGGCCACCGGGAATGTGCCGTTGCATCCGGTAATGCGATAATCGTTAGCCCCGGTTTGCACGATAGAAACACCCAGCTTGGCAAGCGCTTCCAGCATGTGCGCCGTATCGTCCGAGGCAAGCAAGTCATGAACCTGCGTTGTTCCCTCCGCAAGTGCGGCAAGCAACAAAATTCGATTGGAAATGCTTTTTGAACCGGGTAGTTGTATCGTGCCCTGTGCGCTCCGGGCAAATGGAAGGTCAAGCCACTTCATGATGCATGCAGTTATCAAATTGTTAGATGATAGCCGATAAAACAGGCTAAGCGTAATTTTGTTGGCTGCATCGACGGGAGTTTGCTAAAACGTGCTGCAAGTCGCAATAACTCGCCTTGCAAAATCCTGCGTTAGCAAAAATCTGTTAGCAACAAATAGAATTGTCCGGTTTTATAGCAAATAAATTGTCCGCTTTGAACCGCATTGAATTAGTGAGTTAATTCGTTGCGTAGTTGTTGCGGCGGATTCACGCGACAACTGTGTTGTTTAGTTTTATTTCCT
>SXJH01000055.1 GCA_005779435.1 Nitrosomonas sp.
CGCGGCGGAACACTGTTGATGACGCCGTTGAAGGGTGCCGACAATCAGGTTTATGCCATGGCGCAAGGCAATTTGCTGGTGGGCGGCATCGGTGCTTCCGCCGGCGGCAGCAGCGTACAGGTCAATCACTTAAGCGTTGGCCGTATCAGCGGCGGCGGGATTGTCGAGCGTGAAATTCCGACCACTGTCGGGCAAGGCGACTATATCAATCTTGAATTGAATTCGACCGATTTTACAACGGTGAATCGCATCGTCGAATCGATTAACAGGCTTTATCCTTCATCCGCCGTTGCCGTAGATGGGCGGGTGGTTCAAGTCAAAGCGCCTGCGGATACCAGTCAGCGCGTTATGTTCATTTCCCAGATTGAAAGCTTGGATGTTACGCCGGCAAAAGCACCGGCAAAAGTCATCGTCAATTCCCGCACGGGATCGGTGGCGATGAATCAGTCGGTAACGCTCGAAACCAGTGCGATAGCACACGGCAATTTGTCGATCATCATCAATACCGAGCCGGTCATCAGTCAGCCGGGGCCGTTTGCGCAACGCGGCGAAACGGTGGTGACGCAGCGTTCGCAAGTTGAGATACGCACGGACGAAGGCAATTTGATGCTGCTGCCGACCGGGGCCGACCTTGGCGAGGTGGTTAAGGCGCTGACGGCGATCGGCGCCACGACACAAGATTTGCTGTCCATTTTACAAGCGCTGAAAGCTGCGGGTTCGCTGCGTGCGGAACTGGAAATTATTTAATTAACTTTAAGTATAACAACATGGTTATTTCACCGGATATTTCAAGCAAGTTGGCAATCGACGCCAAGAGCCTCGATCATTTGCATGTTTTGGCAAAAAAAGATCCCGACGAAGCGTTGCGCAAAGCGGCGCAGCAATTTGAGGCGTTATTTTTAAACATGATGCTAAAAAGCATGCGCGAAGCAACGCCGAAAGACGGGATTTTCGATAGCCAGCAAACGCAGTTTTATACGCAAATGTACGATCAGCAGCTTACCCAGCATTTGTCGGGCAAAGGAATCGGTATTGCCGACGTGATGGTGCAACAATTGTCACGCGCAAATCAAGCAAACGGTTCGCAACCGCAATCCGGCTTGGCTGCGATGAATGCCGCCGATCCGGCTGCATTGGTTCGCGACGGCCATCCCAATGACAAATCCGGACAGCTTTGGCCGAGCGTGCGGCAGCCGTTGAGTTCGGCCCTGTCGGTCGGGAAGGCGGATTTGGCCGGTGAAATATCGTCAACGCTGGGACAAATGGAAGCGTTGCTCAAGAAATCGCCCAATTATCCGTCCGATTTTATCGACAGACTATTGCCGCATGCCAAGACCGCAGCGCAAGCGACCGGTATTCCTGCGCAATTCATGCTGGCGCAAGCGGCTTTGGAAAGCGGATGGGGAAAACATGAGATTCGGCGTGCCGACAATGCGCCAAGTTACAATTTGTTTGGCATTAAAGCCGGCGCCAATTGGAAGGGCGATGTGGTGGAGACGGTAACCACCGAGTTTGTTAACGGTGCGCCGCAAAAGATGGTGGAAAAGTTCAGGGCATATAGCTCGTACGAGGAGGGTTTCCGCGATTATGTGAAATTGCTATCGGATAATCCGCGTTATGCGAAAGTATTGAACGCTTCCGAACCTTCGGCATTCGCCTTCGGCTTGCAGCGCGCCGGTTATGCGACCGATCCGATGTATGCCGAGAAACTGTTGCGCATACTCAAAAGCGATTCGCTGCAGAATCGCGAATTTATTTGAATCGATAGGCCGCTTCAATTCTTTTGAATTCCTGCCGTTATGATAATTATCAATAAAAACTGAAATCAGAGATAGGTTATGGGAAACAGTATTCTTAATATCGGCATTAGCGGCCTGTTGACATCGCAGAATCAATTGCTGACCACCGGTCATAACATCAGCAATTCGGATACTCCGGGGTTTAACCGGCAGCAGGTTGTTTTAAGCACCAATGTGCCGTATTCTGGCGGTGCCGGTTTTATCGGCCAGGGCGTGCAATCGACGACGGTACAGCGGATTTATAACCAGTTTCTGGTGAGCCAATCGCTGCAAGTGCAAACGCAAAGCGAGGCGCTGGATAGCCAATATTCAGCGATACAGCAATTGGATAACATGTTTGCGGAAGCGACATCGGGTCTTTCGCCGACACTGCAAAATTTCTTTAGCGCGATACAGGACGTAGCCACCAATCCATCCGTCATTCCGTCGCGCCAATCGATGTTGAGCAATGCCGAGGCGCTGATAGCACGTTTTCATAGCATGGACAAGCAGCTATCGCAAATCAGAGAAGGCGTGAATACGCAGATTGCCAGTGCCGTGACCCAAATCAATTCCTTGTCCGATCAAATTTCGGAAATCAATAAGCAGATTGTCTGGGCGGAAGGAGCTGCGGGCGGGCATGCCGCTAACGATATGATGGATCAGCGCGATGCGCTGATTGTGCAATTAAATAAATTGATCAATACCGATACGATCATCCAAAGCGACGGTTCGATGAATGTGTATGTGGGCAACGGGCAAGCACTGGTCATCGGAGCGCAAACGCTTAAGCTGCAGGCCGGGGAATCGATCGACGATCCTGAGAATTTGACGGTTAACTTAATTAACGGCGGAAGCACGATACGGCTTCCCGAGAGCCAGATTACCGGCGGAGCGCTGGGAGGAATTTTGTCTTTCCGCAGCGGTACGCTGGAAAATGCGCAGAATGCGATCGGAAGGATTGCCATGGTGCTGGGCGAAACTTTCAATGCGCAGCATCAGCTTGGCATGGACTTGAATGGCGACATGGGCGGAGAGTTTTTTAACATTGCCGCTCCGAAAGTGATTTCCGCCTCAACTAACGATCTATCTTCAAATATCGCCGCAAGCATCAGCAACTATGGCGCGCTTACCACGAGCGATTATGAATTTTCTTACGACGGTGCGAATTACACGTTGACCAGGCTGTCCGATAGCGCCTCCGTTAGTACGGCAGTTATGCCATCGGGGGCTTCGCCGTTGACATTCGACGGCGTATCGGTGACGAGCGCAACGATTCTTGTCGGCGAACGTTTCAGAATCCAGCCGACGGTCAATGGCGCAAAGGATATCGCGCTTAAAATTTTCGATACCGCAAAAATTGCCGCTGCCGCACCGAATCGCACCAGCGCCGCATCGACTAATGTGGGTACCGGTACCATCAGCGCCGGAACGGTTAATCCATTGCCGTTGGATACCAATCTTCAGCAGCCGCTGACGATTATGTTTCATTCACCGTACGATGGGTTGTACGATGTGGCGGGCATCGGTACTGGCTTGCCTGCGACCAATCAGACTTTTACGGAAGGGGCGGATATCAGTTTCAATGGTTTTACTTTCCAAATCAGCGGGGTTCCGGCAGCCGGCGATGTCTTTACCATCGCACCCAATAACAGCGGGGTGGGCGACAATCGCAACATATTGGCATTGGGCGCGTTGCAAATAGCCAATACGATGGACAACGGTATGGCATCGTATCAGTCGGCCTATGGGCAGTTGGTCAGCTTGGTCGGTAACAGAACGCGCGAACTGGAGGTGACCAGTAAAGCGCAGGCCAATTTGTACGAGCAAACCGTGAAGTCCATCCAATCGGCTTCGGGCGTCAATCTGGATGAGGAGGCCGCCAATTTGATGCGTTTTCAACAGACGTATCAAGCATCCGGTAAGCTCATTGAAATGAGCAATACCTTGTTCGATTCGGTTTTGAGGTTCAGTTGACAGGGCCACAGTCTTAGCAGAGGGAAATAATGCGTATCAGTACAGGCACAATTTATGAAACAGGTACAAAATTAATGCTCCAGCAGCAGGAGCAATTAATGAAAACCCAGCAACAGCTTTCGACCGGTAAAAGCATACTCACGCCTTCGGACGATCCCATTTCCGCAGCGCAAGTATTGAATATCTCGCAAGCGGCCTCGCTGAACGATCAATATGCCATCAATCGCGGTAGAGCAAATGCTTCATTGACTCAGGAAGAAAATGTATTAAGAAAAGTCACGGAAGTTTTGCAAAGTGTTCATGGTTCTGCGGTCTATGCGGGCAATTCGTCGCTGACCGATGCGGACCGCAAAATTCTGGCGATGGAGTTGCGCAGCAATTTGGATTCGCTGGTGAGTTTGGCAAATACCACCGACGAGAAGGGACAGTTTTTATTTTCCGGCTATCAATCGAACACTCAGCCTTTTTCAAGATCGGGGTTGACCGTGCAATATGCGGGCGATCAAGGACAGCGGCTCAATCAAGTCGGGCCGGCCAGGCAAATGGCAATCAGCGATTCCGGCTCCGATGTTTTCGAGCGCATTAAAAGCGGCAATGGCGTATTCACGACGGGCGCCAATTCAGCCAATACCGGAACGGGTATCATTGACGGCGGTTCCGTGATTACGCCATCGAGCCTTACCGGAAACAGCTATCAGATCAATTTCACGGTTTCCGCAGGTATTACGACTTACGATATTATTAATGTGACAACGGCATTGCCTGTTTCGATCGCTAATCCGTATGTTGAAAACAGCACGATCAATTTCGACGGCATGCAAATGAGCATTAAGGGCAATCCGGCGAATGGCGACAGCTTTACGGTTTCTCCCAGCGGCAATCAAAGTATTTTCGATACGGTGAAAAGCATGATTGTGGCCTTGGAAACGCCTGCCAGCGGACAGCCTGGCGGTACGCGGCTATCGAACAATCTAAATTCGGTGATGCAAAGCCTGAGTAATGGGTTGGAGCATATATTGACCAAGCAGGCGTCAATCGGCGCCAGATTGCAGGAAATCGATGCGCTCGAGAGTGTCGGCAGCGATCAGAATATTCAATACGAACAACTGCTCTCGCAATTGCAGGATGTGGATTTCGCGAAAGCGACCACCGATTTGCAGCGTCAACAGCTTTATCTGCAAGCTGCGCAACAGGCTTATGTCAGGGTTTCCGGCTTGTCGCTATTCAATTACATCTAAGAAACGCTGATTTATTGGCTGTACGAGCGAATCGCATCAATGCGCGGTACTCGCTCTGCCTCGCCTATCGTATCGATAGGTCTCGGTTGCTGCGTTCCGTGCGCCTCGTGCTTCATCTCGTTCGCCGAATGAATCAGCGTCTCCCTAAAATAGCCGACACGATTATTTTGCGGATTTCTGATACTGAATGCCTTGATAACCAATATCATGGCGTATTTGACAGCCGTCGAAGCGAATTTTGTCGGTTAACCGATAAGCGGCTTGTTGCGCGATTTTGATATTTTCGCCTAAGGCGGTGACGCACAAAACACGGCCGCCGGAGGTGACAATCGTTTTGCCGTCGTCCCCTGTTTGTGTTCCGGCGTGAAAAATATGAAAGTCGCCGGTATGTTCCTGTTCCGCGATAAGCTCTGTCAATCCGTGGATTGCGTCATGTTTTCTCGGATTTTCCGGATAGCCGTGTGCCGCCATTACCACACCTAAAGCCGCGCGCCGATCCCATTCGATATCGATGTCACGCAAGGTTCCATCGATTGCATGTTCGATCAAGGTCAGTAGGTCCGATTTCAGCCGCAACATGATGGGCTGGGTTTCGGGATCCCCCATGCGGCAGTTGAATTCCAATACCTTTGCCTGGCCGTCGTTTGCGATCATTAATCCGGCGTAGAGAAAACCGGTGTATTGAACACCTTCCTGCTTGAGGCCGTTGACGACGGGGGTGATGATGTTACGCATGATTTGCGCGTGCAAATCGGGCGTGACAAACGGCGCGGGAGACTAAGCGCCCATGCCGCCGGTGTTGGGACCCAATTCGCCGTCCAGCAGCCGTTTATGATCCTGGCTGGTGACCAGCGGTTGCACATGGGTGCCGTCGGTCATGACAATGAAACTGACCTCGGTGCCTTGCAAGTATTCTTCGATAACGATTTCATTGCCTGCGTTACCCAGATTCTTCTCAACCAGTATGGCGTTGATTGCGTCATGTGCTTGTTCGGTGGTTTGCGCTACGACAACACCTTTTCCGGCGGCGAGACCGTCGGCCTTGATGACCAACGGGGCGCCGTGCCGATCGATATAAGCATGCGCTTGTTCCGGATCGGTGAAGCTGGCATACGCCGCCGTTGGAATACGGTGCCGCTGCATGAATTCCTTGGCGAAGATTTTTGAGGTTTCAAGCTGAGCGGCTTTTCGAGTAGGGCCGAATATTTTTAATCCGGCGTTTTGGAACGCATCGACGATTCCGGCGGCAAGCGGTATTTCCGGTCCAACCACGGTAAAGGCGATATGCTCTTTTTGTGCGAAGGCGATCAGATCGGGGATCGCGGTAATCGGTACGTTCTCAAGTTGTTTTTCCAGCGCGGTGCCGGCATTGCCCGGTGCGACGTAAACTTTCTGCACGCGCGGCGAACAGCCTAATTTCCAGGCCAATGCATGTTCCCTGCCGCCGCCGCCTATAACCAGTAATTTCATGATCTGTTCAATGCCTGAAGTGGCGAATGCCGGTAAATACCATGGCAACGCCTTGCTCGTCGGCAGCGGCGATGACTTCGTTGTCGCGGATACTGCCGCCGGGTTGAATAATCGCCGCCGCTCCGGCTTGCACCACGACATCCAGGCCGTCCCGGAACGGGAAAAAAGCATCCGAAGCAACCACGGATCCGGTCAATGTCAAACCGGCTTGCTGTGCTTTGATCGATGCGATGCGCGCACTGTCGACGCGGCTCATTTGCCCGGCGCCGATGCCCACGGTTTGGCCGTTATTGCAAAATACGATGGCGTTCGATTTGACGAATTTCGCCGCGCGCCACGCAAACAGCAGGTCGTCCAATTGCTGCGGCGTCGGTTTTACTTGCGTGACAACAGTGAGATCCGACGCGGTTATGTTTTTAATGTCGGGGGTCTGCACCAATAAGCCGCCACCGACGCGTTTCAAATCGTAGGCATGCGATCCGGCCTGCAGGGGGACGGTCAATACGCGGATATTGTTTTTTTGCGCGAACGATTGCTGCGCGTCTTCCGTTATCTCCGGAGCGATGACGACTTCGACGAATTGCTTCAGAATGGCCTCGGCCGTCTCTTTGTCGATGGCGCGGTTAAATGCGATGATGCCGCCG
>SXJH01000056.1 GCA_005779435.1 Nitrosomonas sp.
AAAAAATCGAGAATCATGCGCGTGGGCGGTGTAATCAAACGATCACCCGGGCCCACCGGCAATGTGGGCGCGACAATAACCACGGGCAATCCGTTCTTCACCGCCCGGAAAGCTTCTTGTTCGGCCATGAATTTAGAGCGGCAATACGGCCCCGGCATTTCGCTGAGCGTGCGCGCAGTACCGGCGGCCATATTATCGCTCTTGCTGGCACTCCCGGGCAGTATCGATTCGGTCGAAGTATATACAATCACTTCGATATCGTACCCTGCCGCTTCGTTAAAGATAGTGCGCGTTCCTTCAAAATTGACCAAATTGAAATCGTTCTTATCCCTCGCCCATAAATTAGGGTTGGCCGCCAAGTGATACACCCGTTGAACGCCGTTCAACGCCTTGCGGACGGTAGTGGAGTCGCAAATCGATCCGCGCACGATCTCCACGTTGGCTGGCAAAGGAACATCCGGCAATTCCAGGACTCTGACGTTGTCCCCGCTTTCCAGCAATTCCCTGACCAAGTGCGAACCGATAAACCCGCCGCCGCCGGTCACTAAAGAGCGTCTGTTGCTCATAAAATATCCACCTCGTGCAGCAAGATTTCCGCAATTGAACCGTTGGAAAAACGTTTACGATTTAGCGTTATCAACCTTGGATGTATATCAAAAAGGCAGCGAAGACAGCGTGCAATAAGAAACTCAGTTTTCCCTCTCGCCATGCACAATTTCAACTAATTTAAGTGCTTGCAGCTCCATTTCGATGACAAAATCATCGACTTTTGCGCGAAAATGGCGATAAAAAATCATGCTCGGAATCGCCACCAAAATACCAAACGCGGCATTATACAGCGCTACGGATATACCGTAAGCTAACTGTGCCGGATTGCTGCCGGTGGGCGAATTGGATCCGAAAATTTCGATCATGCCCACCAATGTGCCGAACAACCCCATCAGAGGACTGAGCGCGGCAATTGTTCCCAGCGTGGTTAAATAACGGCTCAAATCATGCGCAACGACACGTCCGGATTCTTCAATCGATTCCTTCATTACTTCGCGTGTACTTTTGACATTTTTCAAACCGGCGGCCAGAATTTTTCCCAACGGCGAATGTAGTTGCAAACGTGTCAGAAATTCCGGGCTTACGCCATTGCGCCTGTATTCATTCAATACCTTAGGCAGCAGCTCTTTCGGTGAAACAACGCCTAATCGCAATGTCCACATCCGTTCGCCGATGATGCCCAGCGCCACGATGGACGCGACGATGATCGGCCAAATAGGCCAGCCGGCTGCTTGAATCAAAGATAACACGTGATAATCTCCTCACTCGCTATAGATCGGGGTATTATTTCATGGCTTGCTATATTACCCGATTTACCCATTTAATAACCAGGAGTCTATCGGCATGCAGCATATTGAAATATATAACTCATTGTACAAAAAACAATCCATGCGCTATCCACAATTTCTGTGGATAAGGTTGTGGGTATGTAACCCTAATGCCAACTAAACTATCAAATTCAAACATCTTTTTTAGGTCTGATGGTTTTTTAATCTAAATGTATTCATGTTTATAAACAGTAAATTAGATGCAATCACCTTGATCTGATCAATGATACTGAACTCCCTGCCATCCAGCGATCTATACCGTAAGGTACTGACCGTCGGCGAATTAAACGGCACCGCCCGGCGATTGCTGGAATCTCATTTGCCGTTACTTTGGATTAGAGGCGAGATTTCCAATTTGAAGCGCTACCAGTCGGGACATTGGTATTTTTCACTGAAGGATAGCGATGCGCAGGTTCGATGTGTCATTTTTAGCCAAAAAAACCGCTACCTCGATTGGCAACCTCAAGACGGCATGCAAGCCGAGGTGCTGGCGGCAGTCACCCTGTATGAGCCGCGCGGGGATTTTCAATTAAATGTCGAAACGATGCGCCGCGCCGGGTTGGGCGAATTATTCGAAGCGTTCGAAAAACTGAAAGCCAGGCTGGAGCATGCCGGTTTATTCAGTCCGGGCAGAAAAAAAGCATTGCCGACATACCCCAAACAAATCGGCGTTATTACATCGCCGGATACTGCAGCATTGCGCGATGTTCTCACCACGTTGCACCGCCGCATGCCATCCATACCGGTCATCGTTTATCCCGCGCCGGTACAGGGGAAAACTGCCGCTGCCAACATTTCCGATGCCATCAAAATTGCCAATAGCCGTGCAGAGTGCGACGTACTGATACTCTGCCGGGGCGGCGGCAGTATCGAAGACCTATGGGCGTTTAATGAAGAGATCGTAGCGTATGCAATCGCCGCCAGTGCAATTCCGATTGTCAGCGGTATCGGTCATGAAATCGATTTCACCATCGCCGATTTTGTTGCCGATCAGCGCGCCCCGACGCCCACTGCCGCTGCCGAAATGGTTACCCGGGATCGCAAGGAATTGAGTCAAGCCGTCAATAATCTGCAGCAATGCCTGATTCGTGCCACCCGGAATCTGATCGAGCGTGCCATGCAGCAACTGGATATCTTGTCGCACCGCCTCATTGACCCTGGGGACCGGATTAAGCGACAAGCA
>SXJH01000008.1 GCA_005779435.1 Nitrosomonas sp.
AGCTGCGCCGCCAGGGTTTTATTGGGTGCCATCACGATTGCCGGGCGGCCCAGGCGCGCATTCATGTTGGCAATGGTGTACGTTTTGCCGGAACCGGTCACGCCCAGCAGCGTCTGAAATGCCAAGCCATCATGAATGCCATCGACCAATTGCGTAATCGCTGTTGGCTGATCGCCTGCCGGGAGAAAGGCTTGATGTAATTTATAAGGGCTATTGGGGAAGGTTGCGATCACAGGTATAATTCCGGTTCAGAAGTGTTTTGCCGTACCATTTTAACATGCCGGTTTACCTAATTTAGTGCGAGGATTTTTGTGGAACTCTCTAACCGCGTTCAAACCATCAAGCCATCACCCACCCTTGCCGTTACCGCTCGCGCCGCAAAACTGAAAGCGGAAGGCAAGGACATTATCGGATTGGGCGCCGGGGAACCCGATTTCGACACGCCGCAGCATATTAAGGACGCCGCGATTGCCGCCATCAATAAAGGCCAGACCAAATACACGCCGGTCGGCGGTACGCCGGGTTTGAAAAACGCCATCGTGGCCAAGTTCAAGCGCGAGAACAATTTCGATTTCGAGCCTAAGCAAATTTTGGTTTCCTGCGGCGGCAAGCAAAGCTTTTTTAATTTGGTGCTGTCGGTCATCAATCCGGGTGACGAGGTTATCATCCCTGCGCCGTATTGGGTCTCTTATCCCGATATCGTGCTGATCGCCGAAGGCAAGCCGGTTTTTATCCCTACCGGCATCGAGCAAAATTTCAAGATTTCCGCGCAACAATTGGAAGCCGCGATCACGCCTAAAACCAAAATGTTCGTCATCAACAGCCCGAGCAATCCGTCGGGTGCGGTTTATACAACCGACGAACTGAAAGCATTGGGCGCGGTGCTGCGCAAATATCCGCAAATTCTGATTGCGACCGACGATATGTACGAGCATATTCTGCTGTCGGGGCAGCGTTTTGTGAATATCGTCAATGCTTGCCCGGATTTGCTGCCAAGAACCGTGGTATTGAATGGCGTATCGAAGGCTTATTCGATGACGGGATGGCGGATCGGCTATTGCGGCGGCCCGGCGTCTATCATCACCGCGATGGAAAATATTCAATCGCAAAGCACGTCGAACCCCAGTTCGATTTCGCAAGCGGCCGCCGAAGTTGCGCTCAACGGCGATCAAAGCTGCATGGATCCGATGATCGCGGCGTTCAAGGAACGCAATATTTTTGTCACCGAGCAATTGAATCAGATGAACGGCGTGCGCTGTTTGCTATCGGACGGCGCGTTTTATGCGTTCGCCGACGTTCGTCAATCCATTGCCGATTTATTCAGCAAGCGGTTGATCGGCGCGCAAGACGATATTGCATACAGCGAGTATTTACTGGTAAATGCAGGTGTGGCTGTCGTTCCAGGCTCCGCCTTCGGTTGCGACGGTTATGTTCGTTTGTCGTTTGCAACCTCGATGGAGAACCTGAAACAAGCGTTAAGCCGTATTAAAAACGTATTGAAATAATTGGACGAGAGTCTTTTTTTGTTATTGCTTAATGAAATTTAGCCGCTTCGGCTGCTTTCTTGGTTTTACCCGCGCGCGATGGAATATTGCACAACCCGCACACGTGGTTTGAATGGATTTCGAGCGAATGCACCACAAAATTGCCTTTGCAACTGACGCAAGGCTTAACGCTCAATACGCTGCTTTCGACGAATCGCACCAAAGTCCAAGCGCGCGTCAAGCTTAAAACCTTTTCCAGTTCATTGACCTGAACATGCTCCGTATACAGCCGATAGCTCTTGATCAGCGCGTCAATCCCTTCCATTCCGGTATACGTGGTCACAAAGTTATAAATATTGATGAACAGCGAAGAATGCATATTCGGCTGCCAGCTCATGAACCAATCTTCCGAATACGGCAGCATGCCTTTCGGTGGCGATACGCCGCGAATTTCTTTATACAGTTTGACCAGCCGCTCACGGCTCAGGTCGGTGTTCGTTTCCAAAACCTGCAGCCGTGCACCCAGTTCGATCAACTCCGTTGCCAGTTGAATTTGCTTTGCTTCGGTTAAAATGCTGCGATTGCGCATGATGCTCTCCTATGCCGGATTCAGATTCATGCAATCGCTTCGGCAGGCTTTCCGGCCATTAAGATAGCGGCATGCGATTTTGTCACCGATTGATCGGTGCGATTGCTCGACAGCATTTCCGCGATTAAGCGGTCGTCGAAGCGGAAGCGGCACAGCAACATATTCGAAGCCGCCATTTTGATCAGTTGCGCGGAACTTAGTTTTTCCAGAATGCCGGCGATATCTTCGTTGATGCCCAATCGGTACATGCCCGCAACTTTGTCGTCGCTCAGCATTTGCTTGGCAAGCAACAAGTAACTTAAATTGAGATCCCTGACTTCATCCAGAATTTGATCGGTTTGCATTTTATTACTCCCTTTAATAAAAATGTTTAAATCAAAAATGTTGTTGCATGGATGACATTTTCGATGATGAAGCTTTGGGAGTAAATGCAAGTTGCGCTTAAACGATACTAGGTTTTTTTCTTGTTACTTCGTAGGAACTATTCCTACAGAGGGGGTGTTATTGAATTGATTTTTGACGTTTTTCGACTTGATTGGCACTGGGTTTTTCGTTGCTGCGCAGTAAGAATCGCCGGATTTCAGCAATCGCCACGACGTGCATCATACAGTCGGTCGGTGCGATCAATCGATTAAATACTGACATAAAAACACGTCAAATAATAGAATGCTCCGAATAACGGTCATTTCCGGCGCACATTAAGCTGTTTTATGGAGAAAATTCCTTGCGTACATCAATAAAACCGTTGTTTAAGGTTTATCATACGCTATCAGCTGTTTCTTCAAACCCTCGACAACCTATTTCAACAAGGAGCAAATCATGAGGAAATTTATCACCGGCGTTATGCTAATGGCTTTCATACTCGGCGGTTGCGCGGGCAATATGCCCAGAGAACAACAAGCCATGATGG
>SXJH01000057.1 GCA_005779435.1 Nitrosomonas sp.
ATCGGGTAAGTTTTTCAGCTATAACGCTTGAATCGTGTGATTTTTCAAGCAACATATTATTCTCGCGACAAGTTACGGGACGGGTTCGTAGCCCCCTTTGTTCCATGGGTTGCATCGCAGGATGCGCCATACGCTCAATCGTGTTCCACGTATCAAACCGTATTTTTGATAGGCTTCGCATGCATATTGCGAGCAGGTTGGACTAAAGCGGCATGAAGGCGCCAGAAGAGGACTGATACAATACTGATAGAATTTGATGAGAGCGATAATTAATCGTGACATTGCCGCAATTGAATCATGAGTAATTTCATTTCGGTGACGAGTTTTATCGAGTCTTTCTTGTTCACGGAACGCTTCAATCGTACCACCCAGTCCATCTTTGCAGTCTGATCGCAAGAACGGTGATGACGGAACGTTTCCCGCAGTATCCGCTTAACCCAGTTGCGCTTAACCGCGTGCTGTTCAGTTTTTTTGGAAACGATTAATCCCAGCCTGGCATGGCCGAATTCATTCGGTTTTGTATAAACCTGAATGAATTCCCCGCTGATTTGGCGTTTCAGATTAAATGCTGCGGTAAATTCCGCCGGTTTATGCAACCTGCAGTATTTTGGCAGAGTAAAAGTTTCAATAAATTTGAAAAATTATCTAATTAAACAACACCCAGTCTTGCGCGGCCTTTAGCCCGGCGAGCGCGTATAACCGCAGCACCGCCGCGCGTTTTCATCCGGACTAAGAATCCATGAGTACGCTTTCTTTTAGTTACTGAAGGTTGAAAAGTACGTTTCATTTTTATCTCTAAATTAATCTGGTCAATAGAACCGCGTATTACAACTTGTTATGGGTGTCGATGTCAATATTTTTCGCAAACGGCAGCGATAATTTTGACGAACTTATCAATCGCTGCGGGCTGGGCAAGAAAGCGGCTGCATATTTTTGCTGTTTTGAGGCGCATGATGCGACCGGCAAACGAACAAGTTTTTCCGGATTACGGCCTTTGTCGGAATGACAAATATTCGGCGTTTCCCTAATAACCGGTGTTGTGCGTGTGAAGCTGTGTCTGAGCGCGTGAGCCAGAAATCAAAACAGGGATACCGCTTTTTTCGAGAATGGCTTTATCCAATGCGTCCTGATCGATCTCAAAATCGGGCGGAATGACTTTGCCGCTATTGAGCATCAGAAAATCGGTAACGGCGGTAATCGCTATTTGCCGGTAATCGGCATATTTTTGTTCCTCTTCTTCCAGCGGCGGGTGCAGTTCGATGAAGAGGGAGTCTAATAACCAACCCAGTTTGATCGGCTGATTGACGACTTGAACTTGTGTGCCGACCGGTACTTTATCGAATAAAGCTTCTATGTCTTCCGGGTACATGCGGATGCATCCAGCGGAAACGCGCATGCCAACGCCAAACGGTTTGATCGTGCCATGGATCAGATAGCTGCCGCTGCCGATACTCAGGCGCATGGCGTGCCGCCCCAGCGGATTGGTCGGGCCGGGAGGAACGATGCTGGGGTAGGGAGGTTCGCCATTGGCGATTCGATCCATTTGCAGCGATTTGGGAGGGATCCAGGTCGGATCTTTCTTTTTTTCGACTATCCTCGATACGCCCAAAGGCGTCACCCAATCCATTCTGCCGATTCCCACGGGGTGTGTGATTACTTTCGGTTTCTCGCCTTTTTGCGACTCGGGAAAATAATAAACCCGCATTTCCGCCAAGTTGATTACCAATCCTTTACGTTCGGCGCGCGGGATGATATAGCGGCTTGGTAAGATGACTTTTGCGCCATCTTCCGGCAGCCAGCGGTCGACATTCGGATTGGCCAGTAAGATTTCGATTTGTCCGATATCGTAGCGGCGGGCGATGTCCAGTAAGGTTTCTTCGCGGTTGGCTTCGGTGGTTCTGATTTGTCCGAATATGTCGATTCCCGGCGGCGGGAGCGTCCAGGTTTCGGCACGCACCGAAGGAACGACGACGAGTTGGGCGATAGTAAGAATGAATAATAGGTATTTATACATAAGTCATGCCTATACAATGGGACGGAATCGGGTTTAAAAAACAGTGCGGCTCAAAGGATAATATAAATATTCTAATTGGAAATGGGAAAAACACGCATTTAAATTTGTCTTTTTGATTTTTGGTGTTCTGTAGCGCCTTATCCAACGATTGTGCCTAACGGATTTTGAATATCCCAAATGGCGATTCGTTCAACAAAAAACGTTGTCCGGTGCCGGTCGTTTTGTAGCGGTTACCGTTCGTGGCATGAGTTTTTACTTGATACACGGATGATGGAAGCGGTTGAAGCTTAGGGCGGGTTGTTTTTTGTCAATACAGTGTTCTCGGCGACCGGCAATGTGTCGGGATAATCTTTGCTGTAATGCAAGCCACGGCTTTCACGGCGGCGTAGCGCGCATTGTACGATCAGATCGGCACTGTCGACGAGATTGCGCAATTCCAGTAAATCGCTGGTCACGCGGAAATTGGCATAATATTCGTTGATTTCCTCGTGCAGCAACGCGATTCGATGTTGCGCGCGTTGCAATCGTTTGGTCGTTCTTACGATGCCGACATAATTCCACATGAAACGGCGAAGTTCATCCCAGTTATGCGCGATGACCACTTCTTCATCGGCATCGGTAACGCGACTCTCATCCCAATCCGGGAGTGTCGGCAGGTCGATTGCGGGTTGATTGGCAATGTCTTTGGCCGCCGCTTGCGCGAATACCACGCATTCCAATAGTGAGTTGCTGGCCAATCGATTGGCGCCGTGTAAGCCGGTGTGCGCCGTTTCGCCGATTGCGTACAGATTGTCCAAGCCGGTTCTGCCGTTTTGATCGGCAACGACGCCGCCGCAAGTGTAGTGTGCGGCGGGAACGACCGGAATGGGTTGCGCGGTTATGTCGATGCCAAGCTCCAGGCAGCGGGCATAAATGGTTGGAAAATGCGATTTTAGAAAGCCGGCCGGTTTGTGGGTAATATCCAAGTAAACGCAATCCAATCCGCGTTTTTTCATCTCAAAATCGATTGCGCGGGCAACAATATCGCGCGGTGCCAATTCGGCGCGCGGATCGTGTTGCGGCATGAAGCGGTCGCCATTCGGCAGCCGCAATAATCCGCCTTCGCCGCGTACCGCTTCGCTGATCAAGAATGATTTGGCATGCGGGTGATAAAGGCAGGTCGGATGAAATTGAATGAATTCCATATTCGCGATTTGACAGCCTGCCCGCCAACCCATGGCAATACCGTCGCCGGTCGCGGTATCTGGATTGGTGGTATAGAGATAAACCTTACTGGCGCCGCCTGTTGCCAACGCAGTGTTTTGCGCCGTAAAAGTAAATACCTTATCGTGCTTTTTATCGAGCACATACGCACCGAAGCAACGCTTGCGATCTGTTGCGGCAAAACCGACCAATTTATCGCTGGTGATTAAATCGATTGCGATGTGATTTTCAAAAATGGAAATATTCGGATGCGCGCGAATTTTTTGTATGAGCGTTTGTTGAATTGCCTTGCCGGTGGCGTCGCCGCTATGGAAGATGCGGCGCATGCTATGACCGCCTTCCTGGGTCAGGTGATAGCCCGTTTCATTGTTTTGATCGCCCGTGAAGTTAACGCCTTGATCGATGAGCCAATGAATAGCATCGGCAGCATTTTCGGTGACCAAGCGGGTGATATTTTCGTCGCATAATCCGGCACCGGCGATCAGTGTGTCGTGGATATGTTTCTGCGGTGAATCGTCGTTTGCCAGCGCTGCCGCAATGCCGCCTTGCGCCCATGAGCTGGCGCCGGAATCGGCAGTCAATTTGGTGACGATACAGATTTTTTTATGTGGCGCTAAATGCAGAGCCAGCGTGAATCCCGCCAGCCCGCTGCCGATGATGAGCATGTCAAAATGATTGCTTTGCATTAAATTTGTCTATTAGGATACTTGATGTCTGCTGCGGCGGTTGTGCAATCCATGTAATCCGTACTGTCGGTGTCATTGGTGCACGATGCCGAAACGGAAAATAAAATAGTGAACTAATCAACAGGGTTAATTGTCTTTAATGGGAATTGCATACAATAACAAGATTCCCGAGATTCGTTAGGATAGGTATACTTGCTCCGTTATGTCATTATGCTACATTTAACGGGACAAGAAAAAATTATAATTCTTTTGAAATACTCAGGGATTGAGTGGTATGGGTGATCGGGAGGTCGATCAACAATTGGTAGAGAGAGTTCAAGGCGGAGATAAGCATGCATTTGATCTGCTGGTCATAAAATATCAACGTAAGCTGGCGCGTTTATTATCGCAATTTATCCGCGATCCGGCTGAGGTTGAGGATGTTACGCAAGAAGCCTTCATCAAAGCATATCGAGCATTACCGTCTTTTCGCGGCGATAGCGCTTTTTATACGTGGCTATATCGGATCGGGGTTAATACTGCGAAGAATTTTTTAGTGTCGCAGGGGCGTAAATTGCCGACCTTGCAAGGCTTCGATAATGAAGATACGGAAGATTTTGAGAGTAATGTATTATTAAAAGAAGTTAATACCCCTGAAAGCGAGTTGATGAGCCAGCAAATCGCTCAAACAGTCAACCAGACGCTTGATTCATTACCGGAAGAATTGCGAACAGCTATTGTTTTGAGAGAAATCGACGGATTAAGTTATGAAGAAATTGCCAATATTATGAATTGTCCAATCGGGACTGTGCGTTCGCGCATATTCCGCGCACGCGAAGCGATATCTGAACAGTTGCGTCCTTTGCTAGGGACGAGTAAAGACAAGAGGTGGTAAGGTGAAAAATATAGTTTCGGAATTAATGGATGGTGAGCTGGATCGGCAGAATGTAATGCACATTCTTGAAGCAATAAAAAAGGATCGCGAATTGCAAGAAGAATGGAAGACTTATCATTTGATCGGCGATACCCTGCGACAATCGTCCCGCTTATCGATGAATATATCTTCCAGCATCAACCGGAAATTAAAAGCCGAACCCACTATTCTTTCCCCCGCAGTATCAAGCCATCGTAATGAATCAAGCAGCAGTAGTAACGACAGAAAACAGAAATACAAGGTGTTCGCTTTTTCGATAGCGGCCTCTGTGATCGCGATGATTTCAGGAGGCGTCATCATGAATCATTTATATGAGCCTCGGCAGATGATGGTTGCCGAACAATCAATACAAGACCATAGCTTCTCAGCTACACCGATCATGGTTTCAACGCCGCCAACAATACACCGCTATGCGCATCCTCCGGTTGAGATTAACGATTATTTGTTTGTGCATAGGGAATTTTCTCCCGGGATAACGATGCGCGGACATGTGACCAACATAAATAGCGTACCCGAATATCACGAAAGATATGGTAGATGATTAGTCGCAAGGTTTTCGCACTATTTTTTCTATCCATCCTCTGTTTCCAAACAGCATCGGCGCAAGAATTATCGCGTTCCACTGAAAGCGCGCTGGCATGGTTGACGAAAATGGCCAATGCCCCGCGTCAATATAACTATGCGGGAACGTTTGTTTACTATGCGGATAGTCATATGGAAACATCGTATATTGCGCATAAGACGGATGCTTCCGGTGAGCGTGAGCGAATTGAGGTATTGGACGGTATGCCGCGAATTGTTTTTCGCAATAACGATGAAATGAAGTGTTATTTGCCGGAAAGCAGGAAAATTTATACGGAAAAACGCTGGTTCCGGAAATTCTTTCCGGATTTTATGCCGCAGCCGGTTGAAAATATCGATGACAATTATCTGGTAAAAGAAATTAAGCGCGAGCGAATAGCCAATCGGGAAGCTCAAGTATTGATGCTGATTCCGAGAGATTCATTGCGTTATGGCCATCAATTCTGGATCGATGTCGATACGGGATTGCTGCTGAAGGTTTCAGTGGTGCAAGGCAACGATGTCATCGAGCAATTCTCATTTGCGCAATTGCGGGTAGATCACGATATTGAAGTCGGCGAAGTAACTCCCGATCAAGCAATGGTTTCCGGCGAATGGAAAACCACAAATCTAATCGCCGCCATTTTGAATAAAAATGAATTAAGGTGGGAAATTACCCATCTTCCGGCCGGGTTCAAGAAGTTGGTTGAAATGAAAAGAAATTTGACTGAGAAAACAACGCTGGTAGATCACATTGCGCTATCGGATGGTCTTGCTACCGTTTCCGTTTTTATCGAACCCATCGCCAAAGATGCGCCTGCGCCGGTTCCCGGTTTCTTTTCAAGCCGGGGGGCAATCAATATCTATGTCAGAACGCTCGATGGCAATAAAATAACCACTGTGGGCGAAGTGCCCGTGGAGACAATCAAATTGATCGGCGATTCGGTGATAAGACAGAATTGATTCGAATCGATGAAATTCAAATTCCCCTTTCCGCAAATAGCAGCAAGTCTGAAAACTAACAATCAATAACACTTATATTAACTATTTTCATATGTGTATCGTAAGGATAAGAACGATGTTCCGGTTTTTATTAATCGCATTTATTTCATTTCCATTGACAGTGCTTGCGCAATCGGCTGAATTGCCCGATTTTACGGGATTGGTTGAAAAACACGGTGCGGCGGTGGTCAATATCAGCGCTGTGCAGAACACAAATATTATTAATAATCAGGTGATTCCTGAAATACCGGGAATGCCGGAGGACTCGCCTTTTTATGAGTTCTTCAGAAAACATATGCAACCGTTTCCCGCACCGCGAAAATCCGAACCCAAATCGTTAGGTTCCGGTTTTATTATCAGTTCGGACGGTTATATTTTGACCAATGCGCATGTCGTCGAGACCGCCGATGAGATTACGGTAAAGCTGAACGATAAGCGCGAATTCGCAGCCGAAATTATCGGTACCGACCGGAAAACGGATATTGCATTGATTAAGATAAATGCCGCCGATTTGCCTAAAGTAACGCAAGGAAATCCGGAAAATCTCAAAGTCGGGGAATGGGTCGTTGCTATCGGATCGCCTTTCGGTTTTGAGCACAGTGTCACGGCGGGTATCGTCAGCGCTAAAGGACGCTCGTTGGCGCAAGAAAACTATGTTCCTTTCATTCAGACGGATGTGGCCATCAATCCCGGAAATTCCGGCGGGCCGCTGTTTAACATGCGCGGGGAAGTGGTCGGCATCAATTCGCAGATATACAGCCGAACCGGCGGATTCATGGGATTGTCGTTTGCGATACCGATTAATGTGGCAACGGAAATCGCCGATCAATTGAAAATCAGCGGCAAGGTGAGCCGTGGCAGAATAGGTGTGATGATTCAGGAAGTAACCAAGGAACTTGCCGAGTCGTTTGGTTTGTCGGACAGTAAAGGCGCTTTGGTCGTTTCGGTCGAAAAAGGCGGCCCTGCCGATAAGGCAAAGATTCTGGCGCGCGATATCATTGTTAAATTTGATAGCACGGATGTGGCGGCATCGTCCGATTTGCCGCGCATTGTCGGGAATACTAAACCGGGTTCCAAAGTGCCTATCGAATTGTGGCGCGACGGCGCTTTAAAAACGATCAAAGTCGAGGTTGGCGAAACACCGGTCGATCAGGCCGCAGAGAGCCGGAAATCGAAACAAAGCAAGAAACCGAATGCATCCAATCGCATTGGGTTGGTATTGAGCGAACTCACCGGGGAACAAAAGAAACAACTGGAAATCAACAGCGGGCTGCTGGTTGAGGATATGCAGCCCGGTATTGCCAGCAGATCCGGTATTCGTGTCGGTGACGTTATTCTGGGATTTAACAGTAAAGATATTAAAAGCGTCGAGCAATTTAATGAATTGCTCAATCGAATCGAGATTGGGAAAAATATTGCATTGCTGGTTAAAAGAGGCGATATGACCACTTTCATTACCATGAAGCTAACCGGCGATGACAAAAAAAATTGAATTAAGCGCGGACACGGACGATCAAGGGATATCTTTGATCGTTTACGGTCGCGAAGAATGTCATCTGTGCCAGGATATGCTGGATGCTTTACATGAATTGCAACAGCAAGCGGCTTTTACATTTCAGCTTGTCGATATCGATTCCGATCCGGAATTGATCGCACGCTACGGGGAGAAAATCCCCGTATTGGTATCGTCTCGAACTCATCAGGAAATTTGTCATTATCACTTGGATGTTGCGGTTTTAGGTGCTTATCTTGATAAATTTCGTTAGAATGCTGCCTCTTTTAACCATCGATACAATCTTTTGATTTTCAACCGACTGGCACCGTTGAAGATGATTCTTGCGTATTCCAAACCCTGATGCAGCATATTCGAAATTTTTCCATTATTGCCCATATCGATCACGGCAAATCGACGTTAGCGGATCGCATTATTCACTTGTGCGGCGGATTGTCGGACCGGGAAATGGAAGAGCAGGTGCTCGATTCCATGGATCTGGAGCGCGAAAGAGGGATTACCATCAAAGCGCAAACGGCGGCTTTGCACTATAAGGCAAAGAACGGCGAGACGTATTTGCTCAATCTGATCGATACGCCGGGGCACGTCGATTTTTCCTACGAAGTTTCAAGGTCGCTGGCGGCGTGCGAGGGCGCATTGCTGGTTGTCGATGCGTCGCAAGGCGTGGAAGCGCAAACCGTTGCCAATTGTTACACCGCCATTGAACAAGGCGTGGAAGTCATCCCCGTGCTTAACAAAATCGATTTGCCGGCTGCCGATCCCGAGCGCGTGATTACTAACATTGAAGAAGTTATCGGTATCGATGCGCACGATGCCGTGAGAGTCAGCGCTAAAACAGGCGTCGGTGTCGGAGATGTTTTGGAAGCATTGATCGCGCGCATTCCTGCGCCCAAGGGGGATCCCGCCGCGCCATTGAAGGCGTTGATCATCGATTCGTGGTTCGATAATTACGTCGGTGTGGTGATTCTGGTCAGAATTGTGGACGGTACCGTCAAGCCGGGCGATAAGATCATG
>SXJH01000058.1 GCA_005779435.1 Nitrosomonas sp.
GGGGATCTTTCGCCGCAGCGCTTACTGGAAGCGTATCGCAAAGGCATTTTTCCTTGGTTTAACGAGGACGATCCGATTCTTTGGTGGAGTCCCGATCCGCGTATGGTGTTATTTCCGCACGAACTGAAAATATCGCGCTCGTTGCAAAAAACACTGAAAAAAGGCGGTTATCAAATTCGCGCCGATACGCATTTTGCACAAGTCATGCACGCGTGCGCGTCGCCCAGAAGAGGACAGGCGGGAACTTGGATACACCCGCAAATGATCGCCGCTTATACGGCACTGCATGAGATGGGGTTGGCGCATTCCGTGGAAACCTGGATCGATGGCGAGCTGGCGGGCGGGTTGTATGGCGTCGCTTTAGGTCGAATGTTTTTCGGCGAATCGATGTTTTCGCGCGTAACGGATGCTTCCAAAATCGCCTTGGTGCACTTGGTGCAACAATTGCGGCAATGGGAATTCGGCATGATAGATTGCCAGGTGCAAACCGGGCATTTGGCATCGCTCGGGGCGCGGGAAATTTCCCGGCTGGAATTCAGCCGGAGACTGAATATGCTGATACCCGAATTCTTAAGCGGCGGCAAATGGAAGTTCGCCTCTGGCTTGATCGAACCTAAGGAGGCACCGATTCATTCGGCAAACGAGATGAAGCACGAGACGCAAGGAGCGCAGCAACCGAGACATAATCAGCGTTTCCCTGAAAAGTAGCCGTGCTTAAACTACATACGACCAATCCTTATTCCTGTAATTATTTGCCTGGAAAGCTTGCGTGTTCCGAGGTGGTTGTACCGGGGCACCCCATGAGCGTACAGGCGTATGGCAAATTAATACAAGCGGGCTTCCGGCGCAGCGGGCATTACATTTATCGCCCTTGTTGCGAACACTGCCATGCTTGCCTTTCGGTTCGCGTGCAAGTCAAAAACTTCTCCCTCAAACGAACCCAGCGTCGCGTTTGGAAATACCATCAACACCTGCTTCCATCGCAGCATGAATTGCATTACGACCCCGCACACTATGCGCTCTATCAACGCTATCAAACGCAACGGCATGCGGGCGGCGGCATGGATCGGGATTGCCGCGAGCAATATCGCAATTTTTTGCTGCAAAGCCATGTCGATTCGAAGCTGATCGAATTCCGCGAGAACAATCGGTTGCGCATGGTCAGCATCGTCGATTTGTTACCGGACGGATTATCTTCGGTTTACACTTTTTTCGACGCGGATGTGCCGCATGCCAGTTTCGGCACCTACAATATCCTGTGGCAAATCGAGTTATGCCGGGAACTGGGTTTGGATTATCTTTATTTGGGTTATTGGATCGAAGCAAACCGTAAAATGCGCTATAAAGCCAACTTCCAGCCGCTGGAGGTTTTGATCGATGGCGACTGGCACCCGCTTGATAACAATCTTTCGCAAAATCCGCTTAAAGCGGTGATCGGTTCAAGGTAAAATCCGGCATGCTCTATACACTTCTGCGCCCACTGCTGTTTAAGCTGGATCCCGAATCCGCTCACACGATTACTTTTAGCACTATTCAACAAGCCCGGAAATTGGGGTTGCTAAAAAACACGACCATCCCTTGTCAACCCAGAATTGTCATGGGATTGAGTTTTCCCAATCCGGTCGGGCTTGCCGCCGGGCTGGATAAAAATGGCGACTATCTCGACGCTTTGGCGGCGCTGGGATTCGGCTTTATCGAAATCGGCACCGTCACGCCGCGTCCGCAACCGGGCAATCCTAAGCCGCGCTTATTTCGCATCCCCGAAGCCAATGCTATCATCAATCGGTTGGGGTTTAACAACCACGGCGTCGATCGATTGATCGAAAATGTTAACAGCGCCGATTACCACGGTATCCTGGGCATCAACATCGGTAAAAATTTCGATACGCCAATGGAACACGCCGTTGACGATTACCGCATCGGCTTACAAAAAGTGTATCGCCATGCAAGTTATGTGACCGTCAATATTTCCTCGCCGAACACGAAGAATTTGCGGCAACTGCAAACCGCCGACGCGCTGGATCGGCTGCTTGGCGAATTAAAATCCGAGCAAGCGAAATTGGCGCAAACGCACGGTAAATACGTGCCGATGGCGGTAAAAATCGCACCGGATTTGGACGCGGCGGAAATCGAGTCAATCGCCGCATTATTGATGAAACACCGAATCGATGGCGTAATCGCCACCAATACCACGATTTCAAGAACCGGTATTGCGCATTTGCCGGTTGCGCAAGAAAGCGGCGGATTAAGCGGCGCGCCGTTGACGCAACGCGCCACTGCGGTGATTCAACAATTGCAGGAGTTGCTGCAGGGCGCTATCCCGATCATCGGGGTCGGCGGCATTCTGTCGGCTGCCGACGCACAAGCCAAAATCGATGCGGGCGCCAGCCTGATCCAGCTCTCTTCCGGCTTGATTTATCGCGGCCCGGATTTGATCAAAGAAGTCGCGCAAGCTGTCTGTAACAAACCCTGCGCATAGCTTCCATGAATCAATCCTTGATCGACCGAATCGACGCCGCTTTGCCGCAAACGCAATGCGGCCAATGCGGATTTTCCGGCTGCAGGCCTTATGCCGAAGCTATCGCGGAAGGGCGCGCCGATATCGACCAATGCCCACCCGGCGATCAAGCCGGTATTCAAAAAATCGCGCAGTTGCTGGATGTTCCGGCAAAACCGCTGAATACGGCGCACGGACTGCCGAAACCTTATCCGGTCGTCGCGCTGATTGATGAGAATTTGTGCATCGGCTGCACATTCTGTATCCGCGCTTGCCCTGTCGATGCAATCGTCGGCGCAGCCAAACAAATGCATACCGTCATCGCTGCGGAATGCACCGGTTGCGAATTGTGCATCGCGCCTTGCCCGATGGATTGCATCAGTTTGGTTCCCGCCACTAAAAAAACAGACGACGCGGCAAAGAAACAAGCCGCCGATATTGCGCGATCTCGTCACCAATTCCGCCAACAACGACTCGAACGACTCAAACCAGCCGACCGAAAAACACCGCAACCGAAAATTACCCAGCAACCGGCGCCGACCCAACAATCCGCCGAAATGCGCAAACAAACCATCGTTGCCGCTGCGTTGAAGCGTGCCGCCGCGGTCCGTGCGCAACAAACAAGCGGACAATCTGCCGATAAAACCGCATGAACGCCGCAAAACGCCATGAGCTGTTTGTTTGCTTGAAATCGGGTAATCCCAAACCGACAACCGAGCTGGAATACCGCTCTCCGTTTGAATTGCTGATCGCAGTCATCCTTTCGGCACAAGCTACGGACAAAAGCGTAAACCTCGCGACTCGCAAATTATTCCCGCAAGCAAACACGCCGGAAAAGATGTTGGCACTGGGCGAAGCCGGGCTGACCGATTGCATTAAAAGCATCGGGTTGTATAAAACCAAAGCGAGAAATATTCTGGCGACCTGCCAATTGCTGATCCAGCATCACTGCAGCGAGGTGCCGCGCACTCGCGAACAACTCGAACAATTACCCGGCGTCGGGCGAAAAACCGCCAACGTGATCCTAAATACCGCCTTCGGCGAGCCGACGATTGCGGTCGACACGCACATTTTCCGGGTTGCCAACCGCACCGGACTTGCTCCCGGGAAAAACGTACTGGAAGTTGAATTAAAGCTGCTGAAAGCCGTCCCAAAAGAATTCCGCTTGGACGCGCATCACTGGCTGATTCTGCATGGCCGCTACGTTTGCAAGGCCAGGAAACCCGATTGCCGAATCTGCACAATCAACCACTTATGCGAATATAAAGACAAAAATCTTTGATCGACAATACCATGTTCAAGCCATCCAGAGAACAAGCGCGCCGATTGTTTTTCGAAACGTGGCGCAAATACCGCCAGCGCGAAATTTTATCCGGCATCGAAACCATCGCACTCGAAGTGATACTGATGCACCCGGAATACCATCACATCCTTGCCGATGCGGAGCGTTATCTGGATAAGGATTATTTACCCGAGGCCGGCGACACCAACCCGTTTTTACACATGAGCATGCATGTTGCGATAAAGGAGCAGTTGTCGATCGATCAGCCGATTGGCATTTGCGAACGATTTGACCGTTTGCGGCAAAAAACAGGGAACGAACACGATGCTACGCATCGGATCATGGAATGTTTGGCGGAAATGATCTGGCATGCGCAACGCAACCAAACCGCACCGGACGCCGCCATTTATTTTGACTGCCTGGATCGGCAGCTTAATCAATTAAACCGGAATAACCAATAGAAACGGGACAAAGCCATGACGACTTTGTCCCGTTAGGAAACTTTTAGGTACAAATAAGCGGATTATTTGTTTGAATTCAGGGTTCCTGACTGGCGTGAATAGTAGAAGGCCAGATTTTCGATATCGGCTGTGCTCAAACTTGCCGCCATTCCATTCATGATCGGATCGTTCCGGGTACCGGATTTATAGTCTTTCAATACTTTTGCAATATAAGTTCTGTACTGACCGCCAATTTTAGGAAAATTAGGCGCAGGGCTATTGCCATCGGCACCGTGGCACGATGCGCATGCCTCAGCCGCTTTGCTTTTTCCGGCTTCAAGATCCGCAGCGATTACATGACTGGATAGCATCAAAGCTACACCGCTCAATGCGGCTATTACATAATTCTTCATAATTCGTTCCTTGCGTAAATGACTTAATTAGTTTTTAGAATAATAAGCGGCAAAGTCTTCCATATCCTGCTGAGATAACGTCTTAGCAAGACCTGTCATTGTCGGGTGACTGCGCGTACCGTTCTTGTAACCTTCCAATGCCTTAACGATGTATTCAGCATGTTGTCCGCCTAGCTTAGGAACATGATATGCGGTTGGAAAAGCCGTTTTGTAATTAGGAATTCCATGGCAGCCTTCGCACATGGAGAGTTTTTCTTTTGCTGCTACCGCATCACCGGCTGCTTGAGTTACGCCCGTAAACGCAAAAAGCATACCCAAGGCAAGTAATAAATTTATAACCAATTTTTGTTTCATGTAAGCCTCCTTCTCTCAAAAGTTGAACTTTAAACGATGCGCTCGATTTGGTCAATGAATAGTGTGAGCATGTCCATGTTGTTTATAGGGAAATTGCCGTTCAAACGCTACGTTTTCAGTGTAGATCCCGATTCTAATTCTTCCCATCGCGCAAGACAGTCTGTCAGCTCCGTTTCAATCGCAGCGAAGCGCGTTTGCAGTGTTTTCGCTTCTTCCGGGTTGTCGCGAAAAATCGTTGAATCATTTAAACGCAACAAAATATCCGCTTGTTCTTGTTCCAGCGCATCAATTTTACCAGGTAATGCCTCAAGCTCCCGCATTTCTTGGTAACTCGGTTTTTTTGCTCGTGCGGCCCTGGGCGATTTTGAGACACTGGCTGGTGAATTATCCGATTGCTTGGATAAAATCTTCGTCTGATTGCTATTGTCTTCGAATTGTTTTACACGGATCCAATCTTCATAACCGCCAATATATTCACATATTTTTCCATTTCCTTCAAATGCAATTACCTGAGTCACCACGTTATCCAGAAATTCGCGGTCGTGACTGACCAAAAATAATGTGCCCGCATACTCCTGCAATAAAGTTTCAAGCAATTCCAGCGTCTCAATATCCAAATCGTTGGTCGGCTCATCCAGCACCAACACATTCGCGGGACGGGCAAACAATCGCGCCAGCAGCAATCGATTCCGTTCCCCGCCCGAAAGCGATTTGACCGGAGAGCGCGCTCGTTCCGGTGCAAATAGAAAGTCTTCCAAGTAACTGATCACATGTTTGCGTTTGCCGTTGATTTCGACGAAATCCGATCCCGGACTAATGGTATCCGTCAACACCATTTCCTCATCGAGCTGTTCGCGCATTTGATCGAAATAGGCCACGGTTAATTTGGTGCCTTGCTGAATTTCGCCGGAATCCGGTTGCAGCTCGCCCAGAATCAATTTCAGCAGCGTAGACTTACCGGCACCGTTCGGCCCCAGCAATCCCACGCGATCGCCGCGCAGGATGCGGCAGGAAAAATTGTCGATGATCGTTTTATCGCCATAGCTTTTGCTGACATTTTCCAGCTCGGCGACCAGCTTGCCCGAACGTTCGCCCGCGTCGAGACCGATATTCGCCTTGCCGACCTTATCCCGCCGCGCTGCGCGTTCCCGCCGCAACGACTCCAGACGGCGCACCCGGCCTTCGTTTCTGGTGCGCCGCGCCTCGATCCCCTTGCGTATCCAAACCTCTTCCTGCGCCAGCACTTTATCGAATTTCTGATTGTGCATCGCCTCCACTTCCAGCATGTCGGCTTTCTTTTGCTGATAAGCGGAGAATTTTCCGGGAAAAGACGCCAGATTGCCGCGATCCAGCTCGACAATCCTCGTCGCCACATTATCCAGAAAGCGCCGATCGTGCGTAACAAACAGAATACTGCCCGAAAACTCCTGCAAAAACCCTTCCAGCCATTCAATAGCCGAAAAATCCAGATGATTGGTCGGCTCATCCAATAACAGCACATCCGGCGATATTACCAACGCGCGCGCCAACGCCACTCGCTTCTTCAATCCGCCCGAAAGATGCGCGATCAAAGTATCCACAGGCAATTCCAATTTATCGATTACGGTTTCGATTTTCGCCTGCAGACTCCATCCGCTCTCCAGCTCCAGCGTATTTTGCAAATCCTGCAAACGATTCAGCAACACCTGCGTATCTCCCGCAGCATCACCGAGCGCCTGCGACGTGGCATGATATTCCAGCAAAACC
>SXJH01000059.1 GCA_005779435.1 Nitrosomonas sp.
ATGCGCTGGCGCTGACCGCCCGAAAGCAGGTTGCCGCGCTCGCCGACCACGGATTGCAATCCGTCGGGCAAGCTGCAGACAAAATCCCATGCGCCGGCCTGGCGTAATGCGCGTTCCGCATCGGCGGCGGTCAGTGCGGGTTCGCCGACGAGAATGTTATTCATCACGGTGTCGTGCAGCAAAATCGTGTCTTGCGATACATAACCGATCATGTGGCGCCACTGCCGCAAATTGAGATCGTGCAGCGAAACGCCGTCGATTTGCACTTCCCCGGCTTGCGGTTCGGTCAAGCCGCACAATAAATCCAGCAAGGTGCTTTTGCCGGTGCCGGAAGGGCCCATCACGGCAGTAAAGGTATTGATCGGAATCTCGATGTTCAAATCGCGGAAGATGGTTTTCTGGCCGTAATGAAATTGCACATGTTGCAAGGTAATGCCTTTTTGCAGCGTGGGCTGCAGCGTGCCGGTGGTGCGCTCGGCGGCTGCGCGCGCGTCTTCCGCCGCTTTGCGCAACGCCCAGTAAGCGCTTTCCTGCGCGGCGAGTTGCTGGTGGCGGCGTTGCGTTTTATTCAATAACCCCAAAATCCGGGTCAGCAAAAAAACCATCAACATCACTTCCGGTAGCGATAACTCCCAAACCACGAGAGCGATATACAAGCCGCTGGCGGTCAATGCCGCCAGAATCGGCTCTTGCAGCGCGGTCAGCGCGGCGCGGTTCATGACTTCTTTGCGCGTGGCTTTTTCCAGAAATTGCGTTTGATCGTGCAAGATGGCATCGGCAACGTTGTCGCGCGCCATCGCTTTCAGCGACTTGACCGAACCGAGCACGTCCGACAGATAAGTCAGCAAATCGCGCAACAAACGGGTTTGCTTGGTGCCCGCCCGGCGCGTGGCGGTAACCAGGCGGTTGAGTGCGATCAATAAGAAAAGCCCGATCACCAGCGATGCCAGCGTTGCTTCCCAGGAAATGAACAGCGCGACGACGGCATAAACCAATACCTGAATCGCGAGCGCGAGCACGTTGACGCTGTGTTCGAATCCATTGGCGGCGCGGTAAGCTTCGGTGGCTACCGAATTGGCGAGCGAGCCTACCGGTTGCCGCAGATAATACTGCCAGCGGCTGGCGAGCAACGCTTCGATCAGATCCAGGCGCAACGCGGTCGCCACATGGGCGACGGTATAGCCGACCTGGCGGTTGGCGATTAGCAGCACCAGTCCTTTGAAAAACATGCCGCCGACGATGATGATCAGGATGGCGTCCAGTGTGGGTTCAATGCCGATGTTTTGCAGCGCTGTTTCCATGAATTTGCCGATACCGGATTCGCCCGATCCGCTCGATTCCCCGACTGCGATCGAGAGCAAAGGCAATAACGCGGTCAAGCTCAATCCTTCCGCGATGCCGGCGATCAGCAGAGCGAGCAGCACAAACGCGCTGCGTCGCGGAAACACCATAATGTAGGTAAATAATGTACGCATAGCCGGTTATGGAAATAAGTCGAGAATCAGAGGATTGGTTATCAAATCATTCCGCCGTGGAGACATCGCATAGAACACCGTCGATCAACCGTTGAATGCGTTGCGCGCGATTGGCCAGCCGCGAATCGTGCGTGACAATGATCAGGCTGGCGTTGATTTTTTGATTCAATTCCAGCATCAAATCGAACACGTTTTCCGCCGTTTGCCGGTCCAGATTGCCGGTGGGTTCGTCGGCCAGGATGCAAGCGGGTTGCGTAACCAATGCGCGCGCGACGGCGGCGCGCTGGCGCTCGCCGCCGGATAATTCACCGGGCGTGTGTGTCAGCCGGTGACTCAAGCCGACTTGGTTAAGCATGGCAGCGGCGCGCTCGTAGGCTTCCGGGTTCGGCGTGCGGCGAATCAGCAGCGGCATGGCGACATTTTCCAATGCGCTGAATTCCGGCAGCAAATGATGGAATTGATAAATGAACCCCAACGAACCGTTACGCAACCGGCAACGCGCTTCTTCGCTAATTTGCGCGATATCTTGGCCGAGTATATGAATATCGCCGCTGGTGGGTGCGTCCAGTCCGCCCAAGACATGCAGCAAAGTGCTTTTGCCGGAACCGGATGCGCCGACGATTGCCAGCATTTCGCCTTTGGCGAGATCGAGGTTTACGCCGTTGAGTACCGGGACGGCGATGTCGCCTTGGGAGAATTGCTTGACCAGATTGCGGCAGGACATGACGGTGTTATTCATAGCGCAATGCCTCCGCCGGGTTGACTTTGGAAGCGCGATAGCTGGGATAGAGCGTTGCCAGCAGACTGAGAACAAAGGAGGTTGCTGCAACCGTGGTGATGTCCGCCATTTGCGGATCGGTTGGGATGGTGCTGATGTAATAAATTTCCCGCGACAGGAATTGCACGTTGAACAAGCTTTCGACAAACGCCACCACTTCGCCGACGTTATACGCCAACAGCATGCCGCCCGTGACGCCGAGCAAGGTGCCGAAAACGCCGATAAACGTTCCTTGCACGATAAAAATTTTCATGATGCTGCGCGGACTGGCGCCGAGCGTGCGCAAAATCGCGATATCCGATTCCTTATCGGTGACGGCCATGACCAGCGTCGATACGATATTGAACGCCGCAACGGCGATAATCAGCGCGAGTATCAGCGACAGCATGCGTTTTTCGATCTGGATGGCGCGGAAGTAATTGGCATGTTGTTTGGTCCAATCGCTGATATAGCTGTCCGCCGTCAGCATGGCGGGTAATTCCGCGACGACTCTGGGCGCTTGGAATAGATCCGTTAATTTCAGACGGACGCCGGAGACATCGTCGTTTTCCATGCGGTACAATTTTTGCGCATCGAACATGTGAATCAGTACCAGCCCGGAGTCGTATTCGAAATGCCCGACTTCGAAAATGCCGACCACGGTGAATTGTTTCAGTCGCGGCAGGATACCGGCGGGCGTGACTTGGCCCTGCGGTGAGATCAAGACGATTTTATCGCCGAGAAAGGTGCCCATCGAGCGTGCCAGTTCCATGCCGATGACGATACCGAATTCGCCCGGTTCCAAATTGTTCAGATTGCCGTTGACCATGGTTTTGGCGAAGTCGGCCACTTTGTCTTCCATCGTCGGCAAAATGCCGCGTACGATCACGCCTTGCACCACCTGATTGTGCGACAACATGCCTTGCGCGTTGACATACGGCGCGGCGGCTTCGACCTGCGGATGTTTGGAAGCTTCTTCCGCAGTTTGCTGCCAGTGGCGCAAATTGCCTTGGTAGCTGGCGATTTGCACATGCGATGCGACGCCCAGAATGCGTGTGCGCACTTCTTTCTGGAATCCGTTCATGACCGACATGACCGTAATCAGCGCGGTCATGCCCAGCGTAATACCCATCAGCGAGATTAAGGAAATAAACGAAATGAAATGATTGCGTTTCTTGGCGCGCGTATAACGCAGGCCGATGAAAAGTTCATAAGGGGACACGAATTAATCTGCTCGTAATATATTTGACTGCGAAGTTTGCCATATTTGGACGCCGCTTAACAAATAATCGCTGGGTGTTGCGTTACATCCACACTCATAGGCCGCCGCGCGCGTCGTTTACCATTTGCGACAGTTTTTCGATATCCAATAAATGCAGATCGTGGTTTTCCCGTTTGATGAGTTTATTCTTCGCTAACTCGTTCAGTTCGCGCGAAACCGCTTCGCGGTGCGTGCTCACCAGATTGGCGATTTCCGCCTGAGTCGGTGCTGGAGAAATAACGGCGGTGTTGGCGGAAGTCATGTGATTTTTTGCGAATCGCAGCAATTCCGCCTGAATGCGGCTGCGCACCGCCAGCGTGCTGTAATCGTATATTCTTTCGGTGAGGCGGCGGATTTGTCCGGTTAAGCGCTTTAGCATGACTTCGGCGATTTTCCGATTGGAGTAAATCAGGTTGCAGAAATCGTCGGCAGACATCGAAGCCAGCAATACGCTCGTTTTGGCGATGGCTGTCGCGGAGCGCGGATAACCATCCAACGCCGTCAATTCGCCGAACATTTCCCCGGACGGCAAATCGCACAAAATAACTTCCTGACCGGATACGCTGTGATACATGACGCGAATTTCGCCTTGGACGATAAAAAAAGCGCTATTGCTTTGATCGCGGTAACGCACGATTTCTTTATCGATTTCATAGCGATACCATTGGCACACTGCCGCCACTGTTTCAATATCCTTGGCGGATAAATTTTGAAATTCCTTGATGGATGACAACATGGCTGTCGCGCGATCGATGGGTATGGTTCTTGGTGCAGTCATGCGAGTTTTTAGCGATCCGTTTTTGAGTGCTTATATGTGGATTCTAAACAACTCTATAATTCCTTAAAAGAGGTAGTGGTATTTAAGAGCATGGGAATCTTGCGACACCTTAGCATGTTATTGCACGGATAAGTCATTAACCGGTTCGAATTTTATCGCTGCGTCAGCAAGTTGATCGTTTACAGGCGTAAGTTTTTCCTGATCCGGTTAATGCATAAGCTGCAAATTGATTTATAATGCGCAGTTCGTTAAAAAATTAAAAACAACTTTAATTTTTATTTGCAAGCAAGCAGATAAGAAAAGGGAGATTATCAATGCAAATAGGTATACCCGCAGAAATTCGCGACGGCGAGGCGCGTGTAGCGGCTACGCCGGAAACCGTGAAAAAGTTTACTGCTAAGGGTGTTCATCAAGTATTTGTGCAGTCGGGCGCCGGTGTCGGCGCCAGTATGCCGGATTCAGCCTATCAGGAAGCGGGCGCGACGATCGTGGCGGATGCCGCCGATTTGTACGCGCAATCGGAGATTGTGCTTAAGGTGCGAGGCCCGGATTCGGCCGAATTGGCCATGATCCGTAAAGATGCTGTGCTCGTGGGTCTTTTGGCGCCGCATCAGCAAGGCAATGTGGACGCACTGGCGCAGCACGGGCTTACAGCTTTCGCGATGGAGAAATTGCCGCGCATTTCCCGAGCGCAAAATATGGACGTTTTGTCGTCGCAAGCGAATATCGCCGGATATAAGGCTGTGATTATGGCGGCG
>SXJH01000060.1 GCA_005779435.1 Nitrosomonas sp.
CCTTCAATTCGTCTTTTCTGATTTCCCTGCCTGCTCTGGCTTGCATATGCGTCGTTCTCGGCAAATGCAGTCCAAATCTCGATTTGAACGTCACATGCACAAAACCGGAACAATCTATCCCGCGCTGGCTAAGCCCGCCGCGTTGGTAGCGCACGCCTTGCCATTCTTGATACTGCGAATACAGTGCATGGACGCTGTAACCGGCGACCGGCTTGCCAATAGGCTTAGGATCCGGTTTTTCTTGAATGGAACCGCAACTTGCCAGAAAACCGATGCCTACAAAAACGATAATTCGCGCAATTATCCCTTTCATTGACGATACACTTCACTCCAAAATCGACAATCGGATTCTAACAGGCTATTGAATATTTTACACTTATAATTCAACGCAAAACTTATTTGCGGCCAATCCAAACAACCTGCCAAAGCAAGTTACACTCGATTGCCGTGCGATCCCATACCGGCAATCTTCGACAACACGCTCCTCGCCATGTCTCGCAACGGAATCACCTCATTGACACCGCCTGCCGCAATCGCCTCTTTGGGCATCCCGAAAACCACGCAACTTGCTTCGTCTTGCGCAAAATTATAAGCGCCTGCTTTGTGCATTTCCAGCATTCCGGCGGCACCGTCTTTTCCCATTCCGGTCATAATCACGCCAATGGCATTCTTACCCGCGCAATTCGCCGCCGAGCGAAATAGCACATCGACCGAAGGCCGATGCCGGCTAACCGGCTCTCCTTGATTCAGTTCCGTCATATAGTTTGCGCCGCTGCGCTTCAGCAATAAATGCGAATGCCCCGGAGCAATAAATGCATGGCCGGGCAGCACCCTTTCCCCGCCGCGCGCCTCGACAACGGAAATTTTGCAAAGACTGTTCAATCGGTTGGCAAAAGACTTGGTAAATCCCTCCGGCATATGCTGCGTAATCAATATGCCCGGTGAGTCTGGCGGCATGCGCACTAAAAAATCCTTAATCGCTTCGGTTCCACCCGTCGAAGCGCCAACGATAATAAGTTTTTCGGTCGAGGCGATTCGATTTGACATTGCCGGCAACACCGCATCGGCCGTAGCGCTTTTATTGGCCGACACAGCCGCAAGCCGCTTTAGCCTGGCCGATTTCGCAATGCGGATTTTGCTCGCTATTTCATTTCCATATTCTTTCAGCCCGGTAGAAATATCGATTTTGGGTTTGGACACAAAATCGACTGCGCCCAACTCAAGCGCCCGGAACGTAATATCGGAACCTTTCTCGGTCAGCGTCGACACCATTACGACCGGCGTCGGCCTCAATCGCATTAATTTCTCAAGAAAATCAATCCCATCCATTTTTGGCATTTCAACATCCAATGTCAGCACATCGGGATTCAATTCCCGAATCATCTCACGCGCCACCAGCGGATCGGGAGCAGCTCCGATGGCCTCCATATCGGACTGGCTATTGATAATTTCCGTTAACAATTTTCGAATCAACGCCGAATCGTCGATAATCAGCACTTTAATTTTATTCATACCAGCCTTTTAATCGATTACACAAATCAATCTTAAGAAAACAACTCGACATCGCCACTCGAACCGCTCCCTCTCAGACGAGAACTATAATCTTTTTCACGCTGCGAAATGGTGCTGTTATGCATGGTGCGCAATTTCTTCACCATCACTTTGCTGTTCTTGGGAAAAAAATAAACCTTGCGTGGAAAAATATCGACCAAGTCTTGCGCAACCACGCGAATCTTCTCGGTTTTCAAAAATTGTAAAACAAAATCGGCATTGCGCTGCCCGACATTGGCCACCGTCAATCCATCGAGCACATTACCGCCGCCGAATACCTTTGCTTCGAGATTGGAACGGCGCGCACCGAGCTTAAGCAACTGGTTGATCAATATTTCCATTGCATAAGTACCGTAGCGCGCTGAAGCCGCCAACGGATTTCCTTCATCGGATCCGGCATCCGGAAGCATGAAATGATTCATACCGCCGATGCCGCTGTAACAATCGCGAATACAAGCCGCAACGCACGAACCCAGCACCGTCACCAGCAGCACATCCTTATCGGTGACATAGTACTCTCCCGGCAACAATTTGACCGCATCGCTATTGAAATTTCTATCGAAATAAAAATTCGTCGCCAAATGTTCATCAAGTATCGCGGACATACCGTCACCTCGTTTTATTGGCTAATTCATAGACGGTTTTCTCCCGCAGCTTGAATAAATCGACCGCATGCTGAAAACTCTCTGAATGACCCGCAAACAACAACCCGTCGGACGCCAGAAGCGGCACGAATTTTTTCAGGATTTTATACTGAGTTTCTTTATCGAAATAAATCATTACATTACGGCAAAAAACCGCATCGAAGGGGCCTCGTATAGGCCAACTATCATCGAGCAAATTCAATTGCCGGAACGTAATCATATTGCGCAACTCCGGTCTCACGCGCGCCGATCCCGCATGCTGCCCCTTTCCCTTTAGGAAAAATTGCCTAAGCTTATCTTTGGGAATTTTCTCGAGCTTGTCCAACGGATAAATTCCCATTTGAGCTTTTGCCAGTACATTGGTATCCAAATCCGTCGCCAGAATATGAACGGGGGGAGTGTATGTTTTAAATACCTGAACCATCGCCATTGCCATCGAATAGGGTTCTTCACCGGTAGACGACGCGCTGCACCATAGCTGAATCTTTCCTTGATTTTTGCGTTTCTCGACGTGCTTTTCAAGGATAGGAAAATGGTGCTGCTCACGAAAGAAAGCGGTCAGATTCGTGGTCAATGCATTGGTAAATGCCTCCCACTCCTCATGATCGCCCCGTTCAAGATAGTTTAAATAGTCGCCGAAACTATTTATGCCCGTCGCGCGCAAACGCCGGGCAAGCCGGCTATACACCATATTCTGCTTGCCGGCGGACAGCGAAATGCCCGCATGTTTATAGATCAGCTTCCTGACACGCTCAAAATCGGCATTCGTAAAAGCATATTCACGCGTTCTGTCGTCAGAACTATCTTCATTCCCTGAAAACACTTTTTCAATTACCTCGTATGAATTTAGCGACAAATCACGCAACAATCGACATCACGCGCCCCGAAGCACGCAACAATCTTTAATTAAAGCTATGCTCCATCAACCCCATATCGCTGCTGGCCATCAATTTCTCGATATCGATCAGAATCAGCATTCTTTCATCGACCGTTCCCAATCCGATGATGTATTCCGTATCGATCACAGACCCCATGCCGGGCGTAGGACGAAATTGCTCTTGCGCCAAACTGATCACATCCGATACCGCATCGACCACGATGCCTACAACACGTCCCGCTACGTTTAAAATAATAACCACGGTGAATTGGTCGTATTCCGCATCGCCTAGCGCGAATTTAATGCGCATATCGACAATCGGTACAATAACCCCTCGCAAATTGATAACGCCTTTGACAAATACCGGCGCATTGGCGATTTGCGTGATCGCATCATAACCGCGAATTTCCTGTACTTTCAGAATATCGACGCCATACTCTTCAGCCCCCAGTCTGAACGTCAAGTATTCATTAACCATTTGGCTATTAATCGGATCGATTGATGATGCTGTTGCTACCGACTGACTTTGAGACATAATTACACTCCTTAAATTCTAATCAGCTATATTTTGCGCCAATAGGCAATAAGATACCGCAGCGGCTATTATGTTTACACAACCTCTTGTTGCGACGACATAACCAGCGCCGTGGTATCGAGAATGAGCGCCACTTTGCCGTCCCCCATGATCGTCGCACCGGAAACGCCATGCACTCGCCGATAGTTACTCTCCAAACTCTTGATAACCACTTGATGCTGCCCGATCAAATCGTCCACGAACAATGCGGCTTTTTGATCTTCAGCTTCGAGAATGACAAGAATTCCCTGGTGAACATCGGCCACCTTAGGCCGGAGATTGAAGATTTCATGCAACGCAATAACGGGCAAGTATTCGCCACGCACCTGCACCACACGCCCCTGACCGCTTACTGTCTTGATATCTGCGGCACTAGGCTGGAGCGATTCGGTAATATTGTTAAGCGGCACAATAAACATCTGATCGCCGACCGCTACCGACAATCCATCAAGGATAGCCAGTGTCAGCGGCAATCGGATCGACATACGCGTTCCAACGCCCAACGCCGACTCGATATCGATACGTCCGCCCATGCTTTGAATATTACGCTTCACGACATCCATGCCCACACCGCGACCGGAAACATCCGTCACTTTATCGGCCGTCGAGAAACCTGCTTCGAATATCAGCGACCATACCTCTTGATCGGCCATGCCGTCATGCACCGACAAACCGCGTTCCCGAGCTTTCGCAAGAATCTTTTCCCGATTCAATCCCGCACCGTCGTCGCCGACTTCGATCACGATACTGCCGCCTTGATGAAAGGCGCTCAGTGTAATCGTGCCTTGCGCAGGCTTACCCGCCGCGATTCTTTTCTCGGGAACCTCGACACCGTGATCCAGGCTATTTCTCACCAAATGCGTCAAAGGATCGGCAATTTTCTCGATCAATCCCTTATCGAGCTCCGTGTTTTCGCCAACCGTCCGCAATTCAACGTGCTTATTCAGTTTTGCCGCCAGATCGCGCACGACGCGCGGATAGCGGCTGAACACAAAACTGATCGGCATCATGCGTATCGACATGACCGATTCTTGCAGATCCCGGGTATTTCTTTCCAGTTGGTTCAATCCGCCCAGTAATTTTTCAAAAACCACCGGATCCAGTTGGGATGCGGTCTGTGCGAGCATTGCCTGAGTAATCACTAATTCGCCGACCAGATTGATCATCTGATCGACTTTCTCAACACTAACCCGTATGGACGAGGTCTCGCCAGCCGCCGCTGCATTGGCGGTCGCCTTGGCTCCCGCTTGCGATTTAGCTGATGCGCTCTGAGACTCGCCTTTCGCACTCTCGGCAGAATGTTGCTGCATCGACTCGGCAGCATCCGCATGAACATTCTCGTTAGGCGCTGCCGGAGCACCCGGAAAGAATCCATAATCGGCTTCCGCTGAAACTTGTTGCTTAGATTCCTCATCCGCGCTTGCCAAATCCGTATCCGTTTTCTCTGCAGCCTCCGTTTCTATTTTCAAATTCCCCGGATCGACCACGAAGGCCAATGTTTCCCAAACATCCTCTTCGCTTTTGTTCGTTGCCAACTTTAACCGACACCGGCTTTTCTCATTTTCAGACGTAAGGTTTTCCAAATGCCCCAACAGCTTTAAATTGGAAAACAAATTCTCCATGCCTGTATCTGTCATGTCGCCGCCATTGAACTCAATGCGATAGGTAATGCGCAGCTCGTCCTTTGGCAACGATCGCTCTTCCGCGCTTGTTTCGATTGCCCGAGGCACCTCGGCAGAGACAGCGGCATTCTTTTCCTCGGAAGATTTTATAGCCGCAGGCTGTGAAGCTTGTGTTTCTTCGCATAACCGCTTTAATTCCTCGCAAACCGCCGCCGCCATTTCAGGATCCGCTTTCCCTTCGCCGCGATGCCCCGCCAACTGGTCTTTTATGACGTCGCCCGCTTTTAGAAAAGCATCGACCATTTCACTGCGCACTTCAAGCTCGCCTTTACGCAACTTATCCAATAATGTTTCCAACATATGCGTCATCTCCGTCATATCGGTAAAACCAAATGTACCCGCTCCACCCTTGATGGAATGCGCGGCACGAAATATAGCGTTCAAATCCTCCAAATCG
>SXJH01000061.1 GCA_005779435.1 Nitrosomonas sp.
CGCGATATCCGCTTCGCGGTCGCCGTAATATACCGCCGGATCGAACAACACCGGATTGCCGGATTGATCGTACGCATAATTCCCGCTCCACAAATCGCCGTGCAGCAGCGACGGCAGTGGCGGCGCAGCCGGAAAAAACTTGTCCAAATCGATTAACAATCGCTCGCCGAGTTGTTGCAATTTCCCGTGAAAACCATTCGCTTTCGCTACATCCAATTGATATTGCAAGCGCCGCATGCGCCAGAAATCGATCCAATCCGATGCGCGAGTATTGATTTGCGGTGTTTGCCCGATGGTATTGTCGCGCAGCCAGCCATATTGCCCGGCTGTGCAGCGGTGCAGCGCGGCCAGTTGCGCGCCCAATTCGGATGCTTTGCCGCGCTGCGCCAATGTCAGGTATTCCATCGCCAGCCACGAAGCTTCATCGTTTTCGCCATAACAAATCGGTTGCGGAACGCGAATGGCGTTCGATTGCCGGATTTCCATCAGACCGGCCGCTTCGGCTTCGAACATAGCCAGATTGCCGGGATCGTTGCACTTGACGAAATAACGCCGCGAACCGTCGCTAATGCAATACGCCCGGTTGATGCAACCGCCGCCGACGGCATGCGCTTCTTTTACTGAAAATGGACTGTTCGTTACTGCGGCGATCTGCGCGCCGATTTCATGCCATGATTGCATCAAGCCAGCCATTGGCGGGCGCGAAGAATCGCCGCCTGCACCTGCTCGGGGGCGGTGCCGCCGATATGCCGCCGGCTTTTCATCGAGCCTTCCAGCGTCAGAACCGCGAAAATATCGGGGTCGATATGCACAGAAAACTGCCGCAACTCACCCAATTCAAGATCGCTCAGATCGCAGCCTTTTTGTTCCGCATACTGCACCGCCTTGGCCACGATTTCATGCGCATCGCGAAACGGCGTGCCTTTTTTGACCAAATAGTCCGCCAAATCGGTTGCCGTTGCATAACCACGCAAAGCGGATTGGCGCATCGCATCGTGATTGACGCGAATGCCGGTGAGCATGTCGGCGTAGATGCGCAACGTATCGGTCAGCGTATCGACGGTATCGAACAACGGCTCTTTATCTTCTTGATTATCTTTGTTATAGGCAAGCGGCTGCGCCTTCATCAACGTTAGCAGCGCAACCAAATGCCCGTTGGTGCGCCCCGTTTTGCCGCGAACCAGTTCCGGCACATCCGGGTTTTTCTTTTGCGGCATGATCGACGAGCCGGTGCAAAACCGGTCCGCCAACTGGATAAAACCGAACGACGGGCTCATCCAAATGATGATTTCTTCGGACATCCGTGACAAATGGGTCATGATCAAGGCCGCGCATGCGCAAAATTCGATGGCGAAATCGCGATCGGAAACCGCATCGAGCGAATTCTCGCACACGCCGTCAAAACCGAGTATCTGCGCCACTCGCTCGCGATTGATCGGATAACTGGTGCCCGCCAGCGCAGCCGCACCGAGCGGCAATTGGTTCACGCGTTTACGGCAATCGCGCAAACGCCCGATGTCTCGTTTCAACATTTCAAAATACGCCATCAGGTGATGGCCGAACGACACCGGCTGCGCCACTTGCAAATGCGTAAAGCCGGGCATCACAGTCGACACATGCTGTTCCGCCAAATCGAGCAGGGCCTGTTGCATCGCCTTGGTTAAATCGATGATGTCATCGATCGAAGCGCGTAAAAACAACCGGATATCGGTTGCCACCTGATCATTGCGCGAACGCCCGGTATGCAACCGCTTGCCTGCATCGCCGACCAGATGGGTCAGCCGTTTCTCAATATTCAAATGAACGTCTTCAAACTGCTGCGACCAGGCGAATTGACGATTGCGGATTTCCTCGCCGATCTGCCCCAAGCCTTGCTGGATCGACAACCAATCCTGCTCGCCGATAATGCCTTGTTCCGCCAGCATCTGCGCGTGTGCCAGCGAACCCTGAATATCGTATTGCGCCAGCCGGTAATCGAATCCGACCGATGCGGTATAACGTTCCACAAGAGCGGAAACCGGCTCGTTAAATCTTCCCGACCAGGTTTTCCGCATGATTTGTTCTTCCATCGATGAATCGTTATCCATTATGCCGCGCCGTTCCTTTATTCGATATTAAAATGCCCGATTATAAAACAGAAACCGCATGTTCCACTTTATTCAAGCGGTAAATTCGCATGCACTGCGAACGGCAAAAAATTCCAAATCCGGTTGCTTCGTTTACTCGATCAACGACCCACCCGATTCCCCGTGCACATTCACCCACAGATGCGGCAATCCAAGCGAGCTTAACCAATCGGGACCCGCTTCTCCCTTCAGCATGCCTATCGTCGATGCGCTGCCCGCGACGACGCAAAACTCGCCGATGACGCTGACTGCCGCCATATAGTTAACCGGCCAACCGGTTTTAGGATTCAATACATGGCCGTACCGCACGCCGTCCAAAACGATACAGCGCTCGTAATCGCCGCTGCTGGCCAATGCGCCCGAGCGCAGCAACAAAGCTTGCAAAATCCCTCCGGATTGGCGCGGATGACAAATGGCGATGCGCCAAGGACTGCCGTCGGGATGCGGGCCGATGATTTTGATATCGCCGCCCAGATTGACGAGGCCATGCCGGATACCGGCATCGAAACATAACGATGCCGAGCGATCGACGGCGTATTCCTTGACCACGCCGCCGAAATCGATTTCCATATCCGGAACGGCAAACGCAAGGTTTGGCCGTTGCCAAATTATTTTATGCCATCCTATCCGGTTCAATAACGATTGAATCGTTTTTTGATCCGGTATTTTCCCGGCTTTAAAATCCCAAGCACGGCGCAGAATCCCGGAAGTAATATCGAACAAACCGTCGCTTTGCTGGTAGCACGTCGCCGCATAATCCAGCAATCCGGCGGTTTCGTCGTCGACATCGATCCGCCCGCCTTTTGCGGCAACCCGATTGATTTCGGACAAAAAACTGTCCGCCCGATACCGCGAATATTTCGCCTCCAAGCGCGACACATCCGCCATGACAACGCGAGCGGCTTGTTCGGCTTTTTTCTCACTGCGCGCATAGAGCTGAATCGCGCACGGCGAACCCATTGCCTTGAAATCGTGGTGGTAGTACGTTAAAGGCACCATTTAGGCACTCATCCAAATATTTCCAAGGAATCGCTGA
>SXJH01000009.1 GCA_005779435.1 Nitrosomonas sp.
TAACGATCCGTATTCGCCGAAATGAAGTTTCAACCGGTTGTCGATGGCTTCCTCGATGGTGGGATGCAGCGATTCCAGAATCACCGCATCCAGCCGCAAATCTTTTTTAGCAAGCACGATAGCTGCAGCGCCTAGCGATGTGCCGATGGCGGCCAATCGTTCTCCCGGGAAAATTTGCCGTAAATAGGCGATCGACGTTTCAACATTTTTCGCCTCTTGTAAGCCGAAAGTAATTTTATCCCCGGCGGTCTCGCCGTGTGCCTGTAAATCGATGAATAATACGCTGTAGCCAAGATTCTGTAAGAATCGCGCCCGGCTCATCATTTCCAGGCGATTGCTGCGCATTGAATGTACCAGCAGGACAACGCCGTCCCCCGGTTTCCCGTATGCAAGCCAGCCGCGAACATCGGATTGACCGGCGGCGGGAATTGCAACCGGCTCAACGGGGAAGTCCGCTGAAAGCGCTTCAACTGCAGTGGGCGCCGGTGCGGTCAGCAGCGAACCGATAGAAAATATAACGATTAGCATCGCTATCGATAATGCCGGAATCTGAATCGCTATTCGACGTAACATGGTTCTATAGCATGAATGGTTGATGGTGTGACAACGATTCGGGAATGATCGCATAAACTTATTGCGGAAACGATAGGTGCGGCAATATAAAAATCGCCGATTCGGGTTATTGCCATGACGCAATTCAATCGGCGGCACAATTTTGCCTGTAACGCTCCCGGCTCGATAGCATGTGCAAGGAATGGCGTAATGATTCGATTTGCGGGTAAAGATCGTATCAAACTTATGATATTATTGTTATATTCGTGGTAATGAAGGTTTTGTTCAAATTCCGCAGCATGGCGTGAATAATCGCGATGCCTGCAATCCAAAAACTTATCGCTGAGGCTGGGGAGACTGGGTGCAATATTATGGAAAATCGCGTCAATAATGAATTTCAGGAAAAATTAAGTATGCTGGCAGCCGCATATGCGAAGGGTTTGCCGGAAAAGATCGATGAAATAGAGACGATGTGGAATCAATTGCTTGCGAGTTGGAGTTTGCAGACGATGCGGGATCTGCATCGCGTTGTTCACAACCTGGCAGGTAACGGCAAGATATTCGGTTTCCCCGAATTGAGTGCCGAGGCGCGCACTTTGGAGCAAATGCTCAAGCAATTATTGCAACAAGATATTCCGGCCGATGAAACGCAATCGGATAAGATTTTTTTGCAAATAGCCGAGCTCAAGCGAATTTTTACTGAGAATGAATCGAAGTCTTCGGAGAGTATCATTCAAACCATTGCGAAAGCGCATGACGATTCATCGGTTAACCAGGTTTTTGTGGTCGATCACGACGCGGAAGCGGCGGAAGAGCTGGCACTGCAGTTGCGTTACTACGGTTACGCCGTTGAAATTTTCGATCGAATCGATAAATTCCAGGAGGCCATGCAACAAAAACCGGATGCGGTCGTGCTGATGGAGGTTGAATTCCCGGACGATGCAATGGGCGGTATTCATGCGATGGATAAAGTGCATCGCATGTTAGGGCATTTTGCGCGAGTCATGTTTATTTCGGCCCACGATAATATGGAATTCCGTTTGGAAGCGGTGCGAGTCGGCGGTGTTGCCTATTTTGTCAAACCGTTCAATCCGCTTGAATTAATCAATCAGCTTGATTTGATTACCGCATCGCAAGAGCAGGACTCCTTCCGTATTTTGATTGTCGACGATAATCAAACCACGCTTTCGTATCATACGACACTGTTGGAACGTGCCGGAATGGCGGTTAAAACAGTATCCGATCCGCTGAGCTTAATGGCGGTATTGAAAGATTTTAATCCGGATCTGATTTTGATGGATTTATACATGTTGAAATGCAGCGGGATAGAGCTTGCCAAAGTTATCCGGCAACTGGATGGGTTTGTAAGTACGCCGATTGTTTATCTTTCGACAGAAAACGATTTTAATACGCAAGTTGAGGCCATGAGCTTAAATGGCGATGATTTTCTGATCAAGCCGGTAGTGCCTAGGCAACTGACTTCAACCGTTACCATGCGGGTAATGCGCGCGCGCGCGTTGCATTCGTTAATGACGCACGATAGTTTAACCGGCTTACTGAACCATACCGCAATCAAAGAAGAAATGGTGCGGGAAGTGGTGCGTGCCAATCGCTTGAGTACACCACTGAGTTTCGCGATGGTGGATATCGATTTCTTCGATAAGATCAATGATCGCTACGGTTATGCGGCAGGTGATCGCATGATCAAAAGCTTGTCCCGGTTATTGAAGCAGCGCTTGCGCGGAACCGACGTTATCGGGCGTTACGGCGGCGAGGAGTTTGCGGTGATTATGAACGATACCGATGCGACGGCGGGTGCGAGGGTGATCGACGAAGTCCGCAATGTTTTTTCTCGCTTGGTGCATACGGGGAACGACGAAGAATTCTCGGCCAGTTTCAGCTGCGGCATTGCCGATGTGGTCAATTTTCAGGACGCAGCCAGCCTGATCGAAGCGGCGGAGAAGGCGCTTTTTCAAGCCAAGCAAAGAGGGCGTAACAAGGTTGTGGTTGTTGCCAGCGACGATTAAGCAGGATTACGAATCGTCGCTGCGCGTGCGCGCCAGGCGGGGCTGATGTGCAGGCGGGTTCTGTGTAAATTGGCGTTTGCTGAATTCCATCCGCGATTGCGGATCGGGGTCAATCGCCGCTAATGCTTCGATAGCAGCTACGCGCGGCGCCAGTCCTGCTGCATTAGCCACCTGAATGGCAAGCCCCGGGCGCGCATTGAGTTCGATGATCATCGGACCCTGATCTCGATCCAATACCAGATCTGCGCCCAAATAGCCCAATCCCGTCATTTCATAACAAGCGGCAGCCAGTTGCAGCAATTTATCCCAGTGCGGGATGGTTAATTCGGCGAAAGTTTTTCGTGTATCGGGATGGCGTGAAACCGGATTGCCATATTGCACGGCATGAAGCGCTTTGCCGGTGCCGATGTCGACGCCGACGCCGACCGCGCCTTGATGCAGATTGGCTTTGCCGTCGGATGCATGGGTTGTGAGCCGCAGCATTGCCATGATCGGGTAACCGCGAAATACGATGATGCGGATATCCGGTATGCCTTCGTAGCTATAATCCGCGAAAACCGGGTCCAATTGAATCAGCGATTCGATCATTACGGTATCCGGTTTGCCGCCCAGACTGTGCAATCCGCTCAGAATATTCGATACATGCCGCTCGATGTCTTCTAACGGAACGGCATCGCCGCTCGGTTTGAAATAAAGGTTGTGTTCGACCTCGGCGATGACCAAAATGCCTTTGCCGCCGCTGCCCTTGACCGGCTTGATGACGAACTGGTCGTGAGGCTGCAGGATTTCTTTCAGTAACCTGACATCGTGCTGGTATTGCAGGGTGCCGAGCAGTTTCGGTACGGTGATACCGGCTTGCTGTGCCAACAGTTTCGTTTTGAGCTTGTCGTCGACGAGCGGGTATAAGTGACGCGGGTTATAGCGGGAAATTAAACCGAAATTTCTTTGATTCATCCCGATGATGCCAAAGCTTCTCAGCTTCTTAGCGCTGGCTAGAAACATCACGCCTTTCCAACGAGTGAAAACGATATAGTTCGGTTAACCGATACCCGGTATATTGTCCAAGAATCAGAATCAACGCCAGATTGACCAGCATCAGCTCGGGGAAGTTAAACGTCAGGTATTCGATTGTGCGATTGGTCATGAAGAGATAAGCGATGATCGCGGTAAGTAAGCTCCCGCCACCCTGGATGAAAACTTCGCGCGGGCCGTCTTCTTCCCAAAGTACCGACATACGTTCGATAGTCCAAGATAAGATGATCATCGGAAAGAAGGTGACTGTCAGTGCCTGATCGAGTCCGAGTTTATTGCTGATGATGCTGATGCTTGCAATAATTGCAATGACCACGATAATCACCGCCGATATGCGCGCGACAAACAATAGATTCAAACGAGACAAATAGGAGCGGATCAGAAGTCCCGTTCCGACGACGATCAGAAAAATGACAATACCGGTCAGCAGCGTGGTCTGAATCAATGCCAATGCAATCAGAATCGGCATGAAGGTGCCGGAGGTGCGTATGCCGATCAGCAGTCGCATGATCACCACGATTAATGCGCCGATGGGTAACAGCAAAATCATTTTGAACGCATTTTGTTGCTCGATGGGCAGGCTGTAGATCGAGAAATCGATGATACCGGCTTGCTGATTTATGCTGTTGCGCGCCACCAAATCCCTGGCCGACTGCACGTTTTTAATCATTGAAAATGAAATTTGAGAATTTTTTCCGCCCACGACATCCAGCAAGGATTGATCGCCGCGTTGCCAGATCAAAAAGTTTTTCGGTTTTCCGATTTCTGCGGTTTTTTGGTTGTAAAGCCGCCATTCGCCGCCCAGATAAACTTCGACAAAGTTGGTCAAGGTTTGGCGGCGCCGACCGTCTTGTAAATAAAGACCGCGTACAATCCGCGCGCTGATGCCTTCCATCGCCAGCAGGTTGATGATTAAATGAGTCTTGTAATCTTCATTGGACTGATCGTTCAGCAATAAACTTTGATTCTGACTGGGTGCGCCGGAATTCAGCGTGGAAATTAACTCGCGGGTAAAAGTTTCGGTATTGGCCGAGCGATTGCGAATTTGATCGAGCAGCGTAATAGCGGCGGTTCTAAGCACTTCGTCGAACTCGGGTTTCTCCGGTTCTGTCGGCAAATCCACGGCATCCGTTCCGCTTTTTTGCCCGGTATCGTAAAGACTTAATCGGTAATAAGCGGTTTGTGCGCCCGTTGCGGTTCTTTTGCTCCATTGCGCCCGGCGGCCGGATGGAGAAATCAATTCGCTGAATCCGTAATCCGGCGATGCAAATTCTTCTTCGATAAAAATAATGTCCGGGGTTTTGGGGGGCAAGGCAAAAGATACGATGACAGGATCGCCGCGTGCGGCAAAGTCGATTCTGGCTTCAATAGTCCAAACCGGTTTCTTATCATCCGGCGATAACGGAAATCCCAATGCAAAGTGTTTGTATAAAATCAGGCCGATACCAAGCCCCATGATGAGGGCGACCAGAATATAAAGTCTTAATTTTGCAAGATGCATTATTTTTTATCGCCGCTCTCGGCGGTATCGGTTTTAAGCGTTGTGTATTTTTTACTCACATCGACAACCGCCAGGTCGCTGAGCAGATTGCGTCCAATCAACACTTGGTGCTTGAATTTGCTTCTATTTTCCAAGGTAAAATCAATTTGTTCGTTGATATTGGCGACTGAAACGCGCATTCTGACTACCGGTCTGCGTTGCGCTTCTCTATCGCCGCGCTCCTTGATTTTGACATGGCGGCGCAAACGCCGGGTGACTTCGATCAATTCGCCTGTTTGCGGGTTGGTTAAATTGAATTTGACGAAAGGTTTTCCGTCGCGTTCAAATTCGACGATGTTCAGCGCATTCACAGACGAGGTGCGCGCGCCGCTGTCGATGCGTGCGCTGAATTCCAGTCCCGGCGGGTCGAGATAGATATGTTCCAGAGCGCCGAGCATGGTTTTGTCATCGGTTGAGACAGTCAAAGGTTGCCCCGGCTTTGAGGCGCTTTGATTGCCGCACTGATCGGATTTGACGGATTGAGCGGTTTCTTTGAGGTCGCTTGGTGTATCGAGCGGTTTTTTTTCTATCGATTTTTTTAGTTCCACCAGTTCGGCAAATAACGTGACCAATTCGGATTCTCGAGCGGCGATTCCGGCTTCGCGTTCGGCCAGCGAATCTTCCTTCGGATTGCAAGCCGGTAATGCCGATAAAATAAGCGCTGCGACAAGGCTGCAGCGGAGAAACTTTGAAAAGCAAAGGTGTATCATGATTCTGAAAGATTAATGGTGCGCGTAGTGGAGCGCAATCGGTGAATGTTGCAAATGTAACCCAAAATTCTATTGGCTACCGATGTAATTGAATGGATACGGTCTGGTTTTTGTAAGTACAGGCATAGCGATGAATTTCCAGGCAATGCGATGTAATGGCAATTCGATAGGTACCGGGTTTTTCGTTTTTAGTGTCAAACTCGAATTCAAACCAACCTTCGGCATTGCTTGGGTAGGATCGATCCAAAGCTACCGAGCCGTCCGGGCGGGTTACTTTAAAGTTGAGCAGCACATCGGGAGTTGCTTGCTCGTTATAGTTTACCCAGCCGCGCAGAATAACTGTTTCGCCAACGGCGTATTGTGTTTTGAGGTCGGTGACGATGGGCTGTGAAATATGGGTGGCAAACGCGGTGGTGATGCCACCGCATAAGCTCAGTAATATTAGTAAAATAAAAGAAAATTGATTAAATTTTTTCATGGCATTAAATCATGAGGCCGTGTGTTTGATTGATTATTTCTTTGGTGGCAGCAAGTCGGTAATCGTTCCCTCCGCCATTTCGGCGGCAAATAGTACCGTCTCTGAAAGTGTCGGGTGCGGATGAATGGTCAGACTTAAATCTTGCATGTCCGATCCCATTTCCAATGCCAGCACGGTTTCTGCGATCAATTCTCCGGCATTGATGCCGGTGATACCGGCACCGAGGATGCGGCGCGTTTTTTTGTCGAGCAGCAGTTGCGTCATACCTTCCTCGCGCGCCATCGAAATCGCGCGGCCGCTGGCAGCCCACGGGAAAACGACTTTCTCGTATTCGATGCCTTGCTTGATTGTTTCTTTCTCGGTTAATCCCATCCAGGCGATTTCCGGGTCGGTGTAGGCTACCGATGGGATGGTGCGGGCATCGAAAGCCACTTTATGACCGGCGATGACTTCCGCCGCCAGTTTGCCTTCGTATGTCGCTTTATGCGCCAACATCGGTTCGCCGACGATGTCGCCGATGGCGAAAATATGCGGCAGATTGGTGCGCATTTGCGCATCGACCGGAATAAAACCGCGCTCATTGACGAGAATGCCGATTTTCTCGGCGCCGATCTCGCGTCCGTTCGGGCGGCGGCCAACTGCCATCAGAATGCGATCGTAGGTTTGCGGCTGCGGTGCGTCATCGCCCTCGAACGTTACCGTCAACCCGGCATCGCCGGTGTCGATTTTCGTCACTTTGGTTTTGAGGTAAATCGCTTGGTATTTTTTCTTAATGCGGCGCTGCAACGGTTTCACCAGATCGGCATCGGCTCCCGGAATCAATTGATCCATCCATTCCACGACGCTGATTTTGCTGCCCAGCGCGGCATACACGGTTGCCATTTCAAGCCCGATGATACCGCCGCCGATGATCAGCATGCGGCTCGGTATGTCTTGCAACGCCAGCGCGCCGGTCGAATCGATCAGGCGCGGATCGTCGTAGGGAAAACCGGGAATGCGGGTGACGCTGGAACCGGCGGCGACGATGCAGTGTTCAAACGAAATCGTTTTTACGCCGTCGGCTGTGTCGACTTGAATCGAATGCGGCGACACGAATTTGCCGGTGCCGTGAACGACATCGACTTTGCGCTGTTTGGCCAGTGCTTTTAATCCCTTGGTCAGTTTGCCGATGACCGATTCTTTCCAGCCGCGCAATCGATCGAGATCGATCTGCGGCCGGGCGAAAGCGATGCCGTGCGCGGCGGATTCTTCCGCTTCGGTGATGATTTTGGCGGCATGCAGCAATGCCTTGGACGGAATGCAGCCGACATTCAGGCATACGCCGCCGAGCATCGGGTAGCGCTCGATCAATATCACTTTTTTGCCCAGATCGGCGGCGCGGAATGCGGCGGTATAGCCACCGGGGCCGGCGCCGAGCACGACGACTTCGGCATGCATATCGCCTTGCGTTACCGGAACGACCAATGCCGATGCGGTATCGGCAGCTTGCTGGGCGGGCGCTTCGGAAACAGCCAGCGTCAAAATCACCGATCCTTCGGAAACCTTGTCGCCAACCTTGACGGCGATACGCTGGATCACCCCGGCTTGCGGCGACGGTATTTCCATCGAGGCTTTGTCGGTTTCCAGCGTGATCAGGGAGGTTTCTTTTGCGACCGTATCGCCGGGCGTTACCAATACTTCAATGACCGGCACATCCTTGAAATCGCCGATATCGGGAACCGTGATGTCGATGGTTTGCGTCATTATTTGCGCAACTGGCCGTCGCCCAGCACGATGTATTTTTGGCTGGTCAGTCCTTCCAATCCGACCGGGCCGCGTGCGTGGATTTTGTCGGTGGAAATGCCGATTTCCGCTCCCAAGCCATATTCAAAACCGTCGGCAAA
>SXJH01000062.1 GCA_005779435.1 Nitrosomonas sp.
GCGCTTGAAGCGGCCGATCACGTCACCGATGGAGTAATTGCGCACATGCCCCATGTGCAGTTTGCCGGATGGATACGGAAACATCGACAAACAATAATATTTCGGCTTGCCTGGAATTTCGGTTGCTTTAAAAGCGCCGGTCCGTTCCCAATATTGCTGTGCGGCTTTTTCGATTTCCTGGGGGTGATATTTTTCTTGCATAGAGATTTTTTTCTGTAAATTGAACAATTATACTGCTAACCGGCAAGCCAAGTCTCTTTCAAAACTAACGAATCCGAAGGAATAATGGGAATTTACCCTGCACCGTACCGCCTCTTTTGTCTTTTTATCAGTATGTGGGTTAGCGTCACCGGTTTCAGCGCGATGGCCGACGACCTTCGCTCCGGCGGCGAAAATCGCGGCATCGGCGCTTTAGGCCGTATCGAACCGCGCTCCCGGGTTATCAAGGTTTCTCACAACGCAGGCCCCGAAGGCGCCCGGGTGCAGCAATTGTTTACGCAAGAAGGCGATCCGGCAAAACAGGGCGAGAAACTGGCCGTACTTTCGGATCATGCAAAAAAACAAGCCGAAGTCGATGCAGCCAAAACCCAAGTAAAAGTCCTCGAAGCGCGTCTGACAGTCGAGAAGACTTCGCTGGCTTTCAATAAAAAGGAACACTTGCGTTATCAATCGCTCGAACAAAGCTCCGCCGCAAGCGCTTCGCTTGCCGACGCCAAACGTCTTGCGTTCGAGCAATCCGAGGCGATCATAAAACGCTTGTCGGCTGAAATCGCCAACGCGCAATCCAAACAAAAAATCGCCGAAGCCGAGCTGGAAAATGTATTCATCCATGCGCCGATTACTGGAACCGTGTTAAAAATCCTGACCCGGCCGGGAGAACGGATAAAAGACAGCGGGCTATTGGAAATGGCGGACTTGACGCAACTCGATGTCGTCGCCGAAATCTACGAATCGGATTTACTCAACATAAAACCGGGACAAAAAGCCCGGATCGAAGCAACCGGATTTAAGCGCGCTTATGCCGCCGAAGTCAGGGAATTGGGATTTCAAGTCAGAAAGAACGATTTGAACGATACGGACCCCTTGGCCGATATCGATAATCGCATCGTCGAAGTGCGCCTCACGCTGGAACCGGAAGCGGTGGATGCGCTGCGGCATCAAATCTTCCGGCAAGTCAGAGTGCGGATTGAGCCATGAATTTTATTTCGTGGTGTTATTTTCCCGCACGCCTGGCGTGGCGGCAGTTAATCTTCGACCGAACCAAATTGGCAGCGGCGATTTCCGGCGTCATGTTTGCCTGCGTACTGGTATTTATGCAATTGGGATTCAAAGATTCCCTCTATGACAGCGCCATATCCGCGCCGGTAAAATTAAACGGCGACTTGTTCTTGATGCATAAACAAGCGGAAGCGATGTGGCGTCCGGCAAAATTCCAACGCCGGGAATTGATGCGAGTGCTGGGACACCCCGCCGTGATGGAAGTGACGCCGCTCTATTTGGCTTTGGCGTCGTTCAAAAATATCGAAACCGATGTCAAAAGAACGCTCATGGTATACGGCTTCGACCCGGATTCGCACATCTTTGACGTGCCCGAGATAAACAACCATCGAAACGAGCTGCGGTTAAAAGATACCGTTTTGTTCGATGAATATTCCCGCCCGGAATTCGGACCGATACGTCAATTGGTGGCAGCCGGACGCAACATCACCGAAATAAACGACTACAAAATCAGCGTTGCCGGGGTGTTTCAATTAGGGGTATCCTTTGCCGCCGACGGCAATGTCGTCACCAGCGACCTGAATTTTATGCGCATTTTTCCCAATCGGAACCATAATATGATCGATATGGGCATCGTCAAGCTCCACCCCGGCTCATCGATACCGCAAGTGCAAGCGGAATTGCGCCTGCAACTCAATCCGTTTATCGACATTTTCACGTACGAAGAATTGCTGCGGCGCGAAAAAGATTACTGGGCAAACATGGCGCCGATTGGATTCATTTTCGGATTCGGCACGATCATGGGATTGGTCGTCGGCCTCGTGATCGTTTATCAGATTCTTTTTACCGATATCGCCAATCTGCGTTACGAATTCGCCACCCTGAAAGCCATGGGATATGAGCACGGCTACTTTATCCGGGTCGTATTCGCTTCGGCTTTTTTCCTTGCGGTGTTGGGGTTTATTCCCGGTCTGATGCTATCCGTCGCCTTATACCACTTGGCCGAATCGCAAATTTACATGCCCATGCCGATGTCCCCCAATAAAGTGATCACCGTGTTTATGTTTATTCTCTCGATGTGCGCCATGGCGGGGTTTCTGGCGATTCATAAACTGAAAGCCGCCAATCCGGCGGATATGTTCTGATGTCCAAAATAATCGACGTACGTCATCTGAATTTCAGTTTCGGTAGCGGCGAAATGGAAAGGCCGGTTTTAAAGGATGTGTCGCTATCGATTGAAAAAGGCGAGATCGTTCTCATGACGGGACCGTCCGGTTCCGGAAAAACAACCTTTCTAACCATTGTCGGCGGCTTGCGCCAAGCCTCTTACGGCAGCGTAACCGTCCTCGACCGGCAACTCATCGGCAGCACGGAACAGGTAAAAATCCAAGTCCGCCAGCAAACCGGATACATTTTTCAGCAGCATAATTTGCTCAAAGCACTCACCGCACTGCAAAACGTCAGCATGACATTGGAAATGCACGACGCAATGACGGAGCGGCAAAGACTCGACAAAGCTGCGGAGATGCTGATCGCCGTCGGGCTTGGCGATCATATGAATCATAAGCCGGAACAGCTTTCCGGCGGACAGCGTCAGCGCGTTTCCATTGCCAGAGCTTTGGTCGGACACCCCAAAATTATCCTGGCCGACGAGCCGACAGCCTCGCTGGACAAACAAAGCGGCCAGGAAGCTGTCGGCATTCTGAAAAAACTGGCGAAAGAATCGGGGGCCGCAATATTACTGGTGACGCACGATTATCGTATCGTAGACATTGCCGATCGCGTGCTGGAACTGGAAGACGGCGTTATCCGGAGCGCGTAATTTACAAATCCTGCGGCCCGGTATCGCAATTCGTTTAATCCAAACGGAAGCCGATTTTTAACTTTACTTGATAATGCGCAACCTTGGCATTGACGATATGGCCGCGCGTTTCGACCACTTCAAACCAATCCAGGTTATGCAGCGATTGTCCGGCCTTAGCAATAGCCTGCTGGATGGCGTCGTCGCTACCGACCGTTGAAGAACCCACGATTTCGATTACTTTATAAACATGATCGCCCATTTGAACCCCCCCTTTATTTTGTCAAAGATTGCGTTATATCATACTTAGGGCGATGATAATATTCAAATTGCCAGTCTCCATCCTTGACATTTTCCGGACTCCGATACGATGAAATTCAAATTAATCTTAACCTTGCTTGCTATGGTTTTATTGACGGCCTGCGCCACGACACCTACCGGACGAACACAACTTGCTTTTATGCCCGACAACGAAGTGGAAGCAATGGGATTGCAGGCATTCTCCGACCTAAAGTCAGAAAAAATCATCAATCAAGATGCGCATCGAAATCAATTCGTGCAATGCATCGCCGATGCCATCACGCAACAAGTCGGCGGTGCATGGGAAGTGGTCGTGTTCGACGATAAGACATTGAATGCTTTTGCACTGCCGGGCAACAAGATTGGCGTGCACACCGGTCTAATCGATCTGGCCGACAATCAAGATCAGTTGGCTTCCGTAATCGGCCACGAAGTCGGTCATGTATTGGCTCGGCACAGCAATGAGCGCATGTCGCAGAAATTAGGCGCGCAAATAGGCATTTCATTAATTGCCGCCGCCGCTGCGCCAAGGACGCCAATGGGACAAACGGCACTGGGTTTGCTGGGCATCGGCACGCAATACGGCTTAATCATGCCTTTCAGCCGCCTGCATGAAAGCGAAGCGGATCGCATCGGCGTCGAGCTCGTCGCAAAAGCGGGATTCGACCCGGCGGAAAGTATTACGCTGTGGCAAAAGATGGCGTTAGCAAGCCAAGGATCGCAACCTGCCGAATTTTTGTCGACTCACCCATCGCACGAAACGCGCATCGAAGATTTGCAAGCGCTGCTGCCCAACGCCACGCGCATCATGCAACA
>SXJH01000063.1 GCA_005779435.1 Nitrosomonas sp.
CACGGTGGCCTGCTGATTCAGCGTGTGATTCGCTCCGGTCATCGAGGTATAGATGAGTCGATCCATTTTTTACTCAACCGATATGAAATAAAGAAACAATACAGTTCTCTCAGAAACCCATTAAATTTGCATAATTGACTGAATAATTTGACTCTGTGTCTCGATTTGCTTGGCACTGGCCTGGTACATGCGTTGCGCCGCGATCATCTTGACCAATTCCGCTGTCAAATCGACGTTGGAATCTTCAACCGCATTGGACTGAAGCACCCCCAAATTCCCGGTTTTCGGCGCACCCACCAGCGGCTCTCCAGAAGCCACGCTTTCCGCCCAATGGCCATCGCCGATCGGCACCAATCCCTGCGGATTGACAAAATTAGCCAGCACAATTTGTCCGAGCACCTTGGTTTGTCCGCTACTGTAATTGCCCATAATATAACCCTCCCCATTGATCGAAAAACCCGACATACGACCGGAGGTATAACCATCCTGGGTTAATGCGTTAATACCGAAATCGGAACCGTACTGCGTTGCATCGGTCATGTCCAGACTGAGGGTTTGCGGCGTCAGTGCGCCCGATGTCGGATCGATGACACTAATATCGATACCGACAGTCACTGCTGTCGTTGGATTTAGCAAAACGCCATTGCCATCAAACTCCAGCGTTGCCGAAGATAAAGTTACGCCGATCGGGGCGCCTGCGCCATCGACCTTGCCATCCACCGTGGCGTATACATTCCAGGTATTGGCAGCCGCAGTCGATTTCTGAAAAAAGACAGACATGACATGAGAATTTCCGAGACTATCGATCACCGTTCCCGAAGTGGTGCTGTGATAAGTTTTAGGATTGGTTGCATCGAAAGTGGTTGCTATCCCGGTTACCCGAGCATCGATATTAAAACCCATGTCAAACAGCGTGGTTGCTCTGGGTGCCAAATCCGCTGTAGTAAACTTCAATTTGCCCGGCTCATCGCTGGCAACGATATCGCCGTTCACATCCGCGAGAAATCCGGTTAAATTGGCACCCGACGCATCGACGATATAGCCGGAATCATCGATATGAAACTGGCCGTTCCGGCTGTAGCTAATGGTGCCGTTATCGTTCATGCGGAAGAATCCCTGGCCGTTGATCGCCACATCCAACGGATTGCTGGTTGGCGTTATATTGCCTTGACCGAATTGCTGCGCAATAGAGGAAATCTTCGATCCGATACCGACCTGCGCAGTATCGGAACCTTCCATCGAATTGGCAAAAATATCGGAAAATTGCGCAATCGATTGCTTGAAACCCGCCGTATTCGCATTGGCAATGTTATTGCCTATCACGTCCAGATTCGTCGATGCCGCATTCAGTCCGCTTAATCCATGTTGAAAACCCATATCAATCTCCTATCAAAATACTTGTTTGACGTTGGTGAAATTGACCAACCCCAATTTATCGCCCATATCCAGCAAAGTTTTGTCATCGCCTGGCGTCACGCTTCTAACTTGCCCGAGCGACAATGTTTCCGCTTTAATATCGTTACCGCCCTGCGTTGCGCTCACAACAAAGGTATAATCCCCGATCGCCGCTTGAGCGCCGCTATCCGTCTTACCATCCCAAGCAATTTTGCTGATACCGGTCGGCTGCGCACCGAGATCCATCTGCCGCACGGGGATTCCGGAGCTGTCCAAAATACTTACTTTAAGCTGATCGACCGGCCGCGTTAACTCGACGCCGGCAATCGCGCTCTCGCCGTCCAGCGTTATCGATGTTCCCGGAACAAGCACTTTATGTCCGATCAATCCCAATGCTTCGACCGCACGGGTATCTTCGGCGCTGGAAACCAATTGCTGCAGGGTGGAATTCAGTTTCTCTATCCCGGTCACCGTACTGATTTGCGCCATTTGGCTGGTCATCTCCGCATTGTCGAGCGGCTTCAATGGGTCTTGGTTTTTCACCTGCGCCACCAACAGCTTTAGAAAACGATCCTGCTGATCCTCTATTTTTTTCTTCGTATTGATATTCGTTGCCGTTGCCGATGCAACGGCTTGTGTATCGGTTGCTTGTACTGAACTCATGACGCGCTCCTTTATTGACCGATTGAAAGTGTTTTTTGCAATAACGACTTGGTGGTATTCATCATGTCGACGCTGTTCTGATAAGAGCGCGATGCCGACATCATATTGACCATTTCGTCGACCACATTGACATTGGGCATGGTGACATAACCGTTTTTATCCGCAAACGGATGTTTGGGTTCGTACAATTGCCGCATCGGCGAGGCATCGTGCACGATACCGGCAACCTTGACGCCGCTGGCTCCGCCTCCATCCGCCTTCAAGGTACTGAAAACCACTTGCCGCCCGCGATAAGGCTCTCCCGTCGAACTGGTCACACTGTCGGCGTTGGAAAGATTACTGGCGACCACATTCAAGCGCTGGGATTGTGCCGACATGGCCGAGCTTGCGATACCGAATACATTGAATAAGGACATTGATTATCTCTCCTGTAGAGCTGATACTAAGTTTCTGAATTCATTATTGAGAAATGTGATGCTGGCATCGTACTTGATCGCGTTATCCGCAAATCGCGTGCGCTCCATATCCATATCGACGGTATTTCCGTCCGCGCTCGGCTGCAATGGAACACGGTATAATATATGGTCGCCAAAAATCCCCTGCGCTGCGGAATGAATATGCTGCGACGATGTCACATTCAGCTTGACGTTGCTCAAACCGCTTTGCGAAGTCAGACCGAGCTTATCGTGCAGCACGCTGGCAAAATCGATGTCCTTCGCCTTAAAATTAGGCGTATCGGCATTGGCGACATTGCTCGAAAGCAATTCCTGCCTTGCAACGCGCACGCTTAGGGCTTGATGGTGGTAGTCCAGCTCTTTATTAAGTTTATTAATCATTTTCTGTCCAGGCCGATTAATTAGTGATCAATCATTCATTAGCATTTAGCATGCCAGCTATAATAAACGCATCGATCGATCGGCCAATTCCCGATAAAGATATGAAATAGGTGCTATCTTTACGGGATAATTTTGGATAGGGTTATTTATCCGAAACTTAACGGAGTTAAACAAAGCGGCAATAATTGCCGAAGGCGGCAAAAAAGGATGATGCAAAAAATAACGATGCGCTGCATGAAATTTACCGCTTATTGGCTGATACTTTCGCTTCTCACGCTTGTCAGCGCATTCGCGCAGCAAAAAAACGACCATGCTCACCAGGAAATAGCACTGATTAAAAACGCCGTTGAAGTTTTTCTCTACAACAATACCGCCAATTTGCCGGGGCAGGTCATTGTCAATGTCGGTCAAATCGACAATCAGCTCAAATTGGCGAAATGTCCGCGATTAGAACCGTTCGCTCCCCAAGGAAGCCGTTTTTGGGGAAAAACCTCGGTCGGCGTGCGCTGCGAAAGCGAAGCGGCGACATGGACCATTTATGTGCAGGCGGAAGTCAACGTAATGACGGACATATTGCACGTTGCCCGTTCTGTTACACGCGGACAAACAATTACGCATGAAGACATCGCATTGCAACATATCAATCTGACACAAACGCCGGATAGCATATTCACCGACCCGAACCAAGTGATCGGCAAAATCGCCGCCACCAACCTTACCGCAGGGCAACCGCTACGTCCGCAAATGCTGCGTGCGCCTTATGTTATCCTGCGGGGACAAATGGTTAATTTAGTCGTTCAAGGAAGGGGCTTCAATATTCGATCCGAAGGCAAAGCATTGACCGACGCAGCCGAAGGGCAGGTCGTGCAAGTGCGCAACAAATCGGGGAAAATCATCAGCGGATTGGCGCGCAACAATTCAATTGTCGAGATACAACCCTGACAACTCAAGCCCCTGGAACACTTGCTACAATTCCATATAAGCCGATCCTAATTGCCCACATTCAACTCTATAATACAACCCCTTATAACCCAATCGTTTTTTTACTGTGACTACCGTAGATCGTATTACTTCCCGAACCAAAGAAATTTTAGCAAACACATTGGAATTGGGAGATCGCGTACAAGCGATTGAATCGAACACGCCATTACTCGGCAATATCCCCGAATTGGATTCGGTTGCCGTGGTTACGATCATTTTAGCGTTGGAAAAAGAATTTTCGATTTCCATCGACGACGACGAGATCAGCGCCAAGACTTTTGCGACACTGGGCACGCTCGTTCATTTCATCGCATCCAAACTCACCGAAAAAACTCAAAAACCCGATTGATGCACAGCAAAGAATCGTCATGCACACGGTTGTTTTTTCCGCCAAATGATACATAATCGCAACTCAAGCTTTCACAACGAACGACGGAAAATCCTTTGAAACTGCACCCGGCTAATTTTGCGCATCAGAATATCTTCACAGGCTATGGAGAAGGGTATGTCACGATCAATCATATTCGTCATGAAAAAAGCCTGATTGTCTTGCCGGATCGCCTGATAACCGATTGGCCGGTCACAACCGTTGCGCAACTGGAAATTCAGCATTTCGACGCCCTGGTAGGCCATGCTCCGGAAATCATCATCCTCGGCACCGGCACCGCGCATCTGTTTCCAAATCAATCGCTATTGCGTCAGATCATGAAAATGGGCATTGGAGTTGAAATCATGAATACCCAAGCCTGTTGCCGCACTTATAATATCCTGGTGGAAGAAGGAAGGCATGTGTCCGCCGCGTTAATTATATAATTTTAAGAATAAAATATAACAAACACTCGCATTAAAGCGCCAAAATCATCCTTCCGCCCGGATAAACATCCCCCCAATTTCGCTTGTTCGACGAATAAAATTTGGAAAAAGAGGTGGTCAGCATAATTGTTATTGTGTTAAATTCATGGTTGGAAAGTCAGGCACAATAAATTAAAATTGGCTTCCTTCAAAAATTTATATAGGAGTGAAAAATGAACAAATTACTTATCGCTGTTATCGCATCTGCTTTTCTACTGGGTAGCTCCGCTGTTATGGCGAGCGGCAACAAAGAATCCAAAATGCCTCCAATGTCCGCTCAAGACATTCTGAATAAAATGTCATGCGAAGGCAAAAAAGACGGTGAAAAGATTAGAGACCGCACCGATGGCGAAATGGTTACTTGCCCAGCCAAAATCAAACAGCCTAATTTCGGCAAATAATAAAGAATCCAAGCAGTCCATTCAATGCAATTGCTGTATTGCATACTGAATAAGTAGGTCAAGTTCGACGAATCATCGATTGCGCTTCCGCATCCGCATTGCAGATCGGGAAGCCGGTTGATTATCTGTTGGCTTGACCTGGCTTATTTATAGACTCGCAATAAGCGAATTGCCGATTCATCGTACAAAACCATCAAATCCGCGAATTCCGTTATTACAATAAATTTGTTCGCAATTTCTGCTGGTTTGGAGAAATAAAAGAAGAATGAAACGGATTTTGTTGTTTGTTTGCGCACTCTTTTTCTGCACGCATCACGCCGTTGCACAAAAAAATCACTTGGATCTCAAATCCCAATCCGCACTGGTCTTTAATGTGCAGGATGAACATGTGATTTACGATAAGAACGCCGATCAAATCGCTCCCATCGCGTCGATCACCAAACTGATGACCGCGATAGTCACACTGGATGCACGCCTATCGCCGAACGACATCATTACCATCGAAAACGCCGATGTCGACAAACTAAAGCACACGGCATCGCGATTGCGCGTGGGTAGCAGTTATCCTCGCCACGAATTATTGCGGTTGGCGCTGATGTCCTCGGAAAATCGAGCGGCTGCAGCGCTCGGACGCACCTATCCCGGCGGGATTGAAGCATTTGTGAACGCCATGAACATCAAAGCGCAGCAAATCGGCATGTCCAACACACGTTTCGTTGAACCTACCGGACTGAGCAGTAACAATGTATCGACAGCCCGCGATCTCGCCAAGCTTGTCGCTGCGGCCAATAGCTATGCCGTCATCCGCGATTTCTCCACCACTTCGCAACACGCCGTCGCCGCAGCCGGTAAACGCGGTCAATTGCAATATGTCAACTCCAACAGCCTGGTTAGAAATCGAGGCTGGGAAATCGATGTTTCCAAAACCGGCTATCTCAACGAGGCCGGTCGCTGTCTCGTCATGCAGGCCAATATTTCCGGCCAACCGGTGGTTATCGTACTGCTCAATTCCTGGGGAAAAAATACGCGCATCGGCGATGCGAATCGGGTCAAAAAATGGCTTGAGAACAATCAATCCCGCAAACAACAAGCCAACTCGCGGTCGATAAAAGCACTATAGCGTCAGCGAATAAATTTCACCGTATTTCGCCTTCAGATAGCGGATCAAATGATCGGAATTCAAGCGCTCGCCGGTTATCCGCCGAACCAGCTCATCGGGGGTATAGCGTTTTCCATGCCGATGAATCTTATCGTTTAACCACTGCTTCACCGGCACAAAATTACCGTTTGCGATTTCGCACGCAATGTCAGGGTGCTCGATCAACATCGCATTGTAAAACTGGCACGCGTATATCGCCCCCAAGGTGTACGATGGAAAATAACCGAATGCCCCGGCGCTCCAATGCGAATCCTGCAATACACCCACAGTATCGTTGGGCGGCGTAATCCCCAAATACCGGCGCATCGATTCATTCCAAATTTCCGGCAAATCGTCGACCGCCATCGATCCGTCGAACAAACCCTTTTCGATTTCATAGCGCAGAATCACATGCAGCGGATAAGTCACTTCATCGGCCTCGACACGAATAAAATCGGGCTTGCAATGATTGATGGCACGGTAAAACGCATCCGCATCGGTATGGCGGAAATTATCCGGAAACGTCTGCCGAATCAGGCCGAAATAATGCCGACAAAACGGTTTTCCCTGCGCGATCATGCGCTCCCAGAATAACGACTGCGATTCGTGTATGCCCATCGTCAACGATTCGGTCACCGGCAAATCGCCCAGGTGATGCGGACGCCCCTGCTCGTACAGCGCATGACCGGTTTCATGGATGATCGAATAGAGCGATTCGACGAAATTACTTTCTTTGTAACGCGTGGTAATGCGCACATCGGTCGGATGACTGCCACCACAGAACGGATGCACCGACACATCCATGCGCCCCTGCGAGAAATCGAAACCGATGTCGCTGCTGATTTTCCGTGCCAGCACTTCTTGCTTATCCAATGCAAACAACCCTTGCAAACAAGAAGCATCGACGCGATCCGCGTGCTGCTGAATCGCGGCGATCAACGGAATCAATTCCTGCTTCAGCCGCTCGAAAACCGGCGTAATCGTCGCCATCGTCGCGCCGCGCTCGAATAAATCGATATTGGCGTCGTACGGCGCAAGATCCGGCGCCACGCACTGCGCCCATTCCTTTTTCAGCGCCAAAAACCGTTTCAGCACCGGCGCAAAATCGGCAAATTTGTTCTGTTGCCGCGCCTTAACCCAAACCGCATGCCCGCGCGAACTCAATTCCGTCAACTCCATCACCAACTGTTTCGGCACTTTGGTTTCCAATTCATAATTGCGCAGCGCCTCGCGCACATTGCACTGCTCATCCGCATCCAACGTTTGCCAATGGCGATCCGCTAATTCATGCAAACCTTCACCCAGCTCCAGATCGGTCATACGCTCATGAATCACCCCGGCCAGCGCCGCCATCTGCTTGGCACGCGCCTCCCCCGCCCCGGACGGCATCACCACCTCCTGATCCCATCCCAGCGTACTCATGACACCGTTCAAATGCGAAATTTCTTCCAGTTTTTGGACTACCTGTTGATACTGCTGATTCATCCTTGTCCTTTATCGTTTATAGAATTTTTCGTTATTTTATCTGTTTCGAGAAAATGTTTAACGAATATCAATCGAGTCTGACCCCTTTGATTTTGTTGAATTCCCCGGTGCCATCTATCACATAACCGCTCGCGGTAATGCGCAGGAGGCTATTTTTTTAGGCGATGACGATAAGTCGTTGTTTCTTGACGTTCTGGCGGAGGCCGTGAGCCGCTTTGGCTGGCTATGTCACGCCTACTGTCTCATGGATAACCATTATCACTTGCTCATCAACACGAAAATTCATTATTCGACGGTTAGTAAAATCATTAAAGGGAAGCGTTAGATTCATCATGTCAAGACGTGACCCCAAGTTTCCTGAGGTGCTCATCGCACCGTTCAAATGCGAAATTTCTTCCAATTTTTGTACTAAATGTTGATATAGCTGATTCATTGCGGTACCTTATCGTTTATTGAAATTTTCGCTATTTTATCTGTTTCGAGATAACGTTTACCGAATATCAAACGAGTCTGACCCTTTTGTTTTTTTGTTTTCTTAGCCAGATTATTAGACCAAAATGTCGTATATATTACGTTAGCCCTGTCATGACAGACCAGTTGCTCTCTATCATCATTTCTGCCGCTGTCGCATTCGTCGTTGCATTCGTCACGCACAGATTGGCGAGTGTGCGCGACGTTTCAAAGCAACAACGAGAACAACGAATCTCGTACCTTGTTAGCGCCTTCCGCTCGTTGGCGAAAGCGAACAACCATCCCCGGCTCTACGAAGTGGCCGACGAAGTGGAGGAAGCAATCGCTGACATTCAACTTCTTGGTACGCCCGCCCAAATTGCTCTTGCAAAGAAAGTTGCTACCGATCTGGGAACAACCCAACAAGCTGATCTTGATGACCTACTCTTTTCGCTACGCGACAGCCTTCGAAGAGAGCTTGGTGAGCAGCCCGCCGAAGGCGGAATTGTTTGGCTTCGTATCGCGCGGGGAAACAAAAATGCGCGGTAGGCCCGGAAACTACAGGGCTAACGAGTAAAACAAACAAAGGGGTCTGACCCTTTTTTCTTCATGTGGGTATGGTCAGGTGGTAAGCGAGGCCTAACAAGTCATTCCAGCGAAGCACAAAGGGGTCAGATACCGTCTTGAATTGCAAGTGCTGAATGATTAAAGTTTGCATCAAAGGGCCGCTCTGATTTAATGACTCCGTAAATCAAATGCGCCAGTTTCCGCATGACAGCGCCTATTACGGCCTTTGGAGCCAATCCAGCAGCGCTCAATCTGTCACCCACACAAAGGGGTCACACACAAAGGGGTCAAGTCTTGACATACTTCAATCTCCCGGCTAACCTTGCCCCATGTCCCGTCCACTCCGTCTTGAATTCCCCGGTGCCATCTATCACATAACCGCTCGCGGCAATGCGCAGGAGGCCATTTTTTTAGACGATGACGATAAGTCGTTGTTTCTTGACGTTCTGGCGGAGGCCGTGAGCCGCTTCGGCTGGCTATGCCATGCCTATTGTCTTATGGATAACCATTATCACTTGCTCATCGAGACGCCGGATGGCAATCTTTCGCAGGGCATGCGCCAGGTCAATGGCGTATACACGCAACGTTTCAACCGCCGCCATGCGCGTGTCGGCCACTTGTTCCAAGGACGGTTTAAG
>SXJH01000064.1 GCA_005779435.1 Nitrosomonas sp.
ACTACGGGAAAATTAGCCTCGAAAATAGTGCTTTTGCCCCGGAGCGCGGCTTGTGTGTCCGCATCAACACCTGCGGTGTTATGCGTGCGCACAAATTGCGCTCCGCACATTAGCATTTTTTCTTCGTTGTATAAACCCACTATATTTTTCATATACTGAAGGCTTTTTCTTTTGTTAACAGAGCACTCTATGTTAGGGAACGTAATATATACGACATTTTGTCTAATAATCTGGCTCGAGATGTCGTATAACTATAGTAATTATTGATTGGCATGTTGTATTTTAACTTGAATTCTCTATTGAAAAAGACAAATGACGCAAGAAAATACGACAATGCCACCCCCTAAAAAATTGCTTGATCAAGTAAGAGAGAAAATAAGATACAAGCATTATAGTTTTAGCACGAAAAAAAACTTATCTTTCATGGATTAAACACTATATTATTTTCAATGGCAAGCGTCATCCTGTCGGAATCGGTGCTGTTGAAGTGGAGCGCTTGATCGGCTTTAATCGAACGAACCGGACACCGCCATAACAGGCGGTCACCGATTAGCCGCCCCAAGTCAACAGCAATCACGCATAAAATTGAAAAACCTATTGAAATAGCTATTGATTTTTTACAAATCCGCCTTCAGCTTGACACCCCCAATCCAACCCGGTATGGTTGCGCCCTTGCTTCAGGTGCCTTTGGGTTTTCATGCTCAAGGGTTAAACGGGAAGCTGGTGCGCACTGATACATTTCAGGCAATGCCAGCACTGCCCCCGCAACGGTAAATGAGTAAATCATCTGCATCATGCCACTGTGCACCGCATGGGAAGGCGCAGATCGGGAATCGATTCCGCTCATGAGTCCGGAGACCGGCCCAAAGCAAACGTTACTACGGTATTGCGGAGGGCAATCAGTGGCATTTCAATCGGTTTCTCCAATCGATTGTTTGTCTATTTCTAATTTCTCCTTCCGCATTCCTTTTTTGAATTTGACATCGCGCGGGTGTGCGCGAAGGAATCGGATATGCATAAATACCCATTAGCGGCTATCGCCGCGCTGTGGCTCGGCGTGAGTGTCGGTGCGTCTGCAATGACTGCGGATAAACAAGAAAAGCCCGTCATCGTTACGGCAACACGAACGGCACAAACCGCCGATGCGACATTGGCTTCGGTTACCGTCATTACGCGCCAAGATATCGAGCGCCAGCAAGCGCGTTCCGTGCAGGATGTGTTGCGCGGTGTGCCGGGTATCAGTATCGCCAATAACGGCGGCATGGGCAAAACTTCATCGGTGTTTATGCGCGGCACCGAGTCCGATCATGTGTTGGTGATGATCGACAACATCAAAGTCGGTTCGGCGACAACCGGCACCACCGCATTTGAAAATATTCCGATCGATCAGATCGAACGTATCGAAATCGTGCGCGGGCCGCGCTCCAGCTTATACGGTTCCGAAGCAATCGGCGGCGTGATCCATATTTTCACGCGCAAAGGCGGCGGCAGCGGCTTTCGTCAGCATTTGAATTTCGGCGGCGGCAGTTTCGGCACTTTCGAAGGCGCTACCGGAATGTCGTACAACGGTACGCAAGGCTGGCTGAATCTGAATGCCAGCGGTATCGGCACGCAAGGATTCAATGCGTGTTCCGGTTCGAGTACCGCCGGTTGTTTTACGCATGAGCCCGATCGCGACGGTTATCGCAATGTCGCCGGGAGTATGCGCGCCGGTTATCGCTTCCGGAACGGATTGGAAATCGAAACCAATTTCATGCAATCGTCCGGCAAAACGCAATTCGACGGCAGCTATGTCAATAAAGCGGTGCTGATGCAGCAAGTGGTCGGCGGCACGATTCGCTATGCGCCCACCGATTTCTGGAATTTTAATTTGATCGCCGGCAGCAGCCGCGAGGACTCCGATAATTTTCTTGGCACCGATTTTCGCAGCCGGTTCAATACCACGCGCGATACGGTATCGGTGTTGAACGGTTTTACCGTGGCCAAGGATCAGGTGCTCACCGTCGGCATGGATTATCAACGCGATCACGTTAAAAGCATCGAAGCGTATACCGTGATGTCTCGCACCAATTGGGGCGTGTTTGCGCAGCATCAAGCCAACATCGCCGCGCATAATTTACTGTTTTCCGTTCGCCACGACGACAATCAGCAATTCGGCAGCCGCGTGACCGGCGGTGCGGGCTGGAGTTATCCGTTATCCGACAAATTTTTGCTGGTCGCTAACTTCGGCAGCGCTTTCAAGGCGCCGACGTTCAACGAGCTTTATTATCCCGGCTTCGGCAATGCCAATTTACGCCCGGAAGATTCGCGCAGCTTTGAATTCGGCACTCGCGGACATACCGATTGGGGCAATTGGTCGGTCAATGCGTATGAGACGCGCATTGACAATCTGATTGCATTCGATTCGAGCATTTTTGCGCCGGGCAATATCGATCAGGCGCGCATTCGCGGCATTGAGGGCGTTTTGAACACGCAAATCAGGGAGTGGCAAATCAATACGAATTTGACGCTGCTGGAACCGGTCAATCGCGGCTCCGGTTTTAATCGCGGCAATATTCTGCCGCGCCGCGCCGAACAATCCTTCCGTTTGGATGTGAACCGCCAATTCGGCCGATATGTTGCGGGCGGCATGCTGTTGGTGGAAGGAGAACGCTATGACGATTTGGCCAATACGCGTAAGCTGGACAGCTACGCCAAATTGGATTTGCGCGCGGAATATCTTTTCACCCGGCAATGGCGGTTGCAAGGCCGTATCGACAATGTATCCGACGAACACTATGAGACGGCGGCATTCTATAATCAAGCAGGGCGAAGTTTCTTTGCCATGGTGCGTTATCAACCTTAACAGGAGTAGTTTATGTTGACCTTATCCACACGCAATCAAATCGTTATCGCGGCATTGCTGGCGTTGCTGATGATCCTTACCCGCAGCCATCACTTCGCTTCCGTGCATCATTTGGCGGATGCTTCCTGGGCGATTTTCTTTTTGGCGGGCATCTATCTGCGCTCCGGTTGGTCATTGGCCGCGTTCTTTGCGTTGAGCTGGGGATTGGATTTTGCCGCTTATACGTGGGGCGGCGTCAGCGGTTTTTGCCTGACACCGGCTTATGTGTTTCTGTTGCCTGCCTACGGATCATTGTGGTTGGCCGGGCGTTGGTTTGCCAAGCAATATCAACCTTCATGGCGTGCCGCTGCACCGCTTGCCGTCGGCGGCATAACGGGTTTAGCGTTGTGCGAATTGTTTTCCAGCGGCGGTTTTTATTTCTTTTCCGGTCGTTTTGCCGAAACAACCGTTAGCGAATTTGGCGACCGGTTGATGACTTATTTCCCGCTCTATGCCGAAACGTTCATTTTTTATCTGAGTATCGCCGCTGGTTTGCATGTCATGTTTGCGTATTTGGCGGCACAAGCGGACCGACGCGGCTCGTTCACGCATTAAGATTGCTGCCATGAGCGAATCAGACCGCGCGCAACGTCACCGCGTCCGCATGCAACGTAAAAAGGAAGTTGTCGATGCGGCAATCGCGCGTGCCGATCGCACGCAAGGTTTGTTGCTGATTCTCACCGGGAACGGCAAAGGCAAATCGAGTTCGGCGTTCGGCATGCTGGCGCGCGCATTGGGACATGGCATGCGCGTCGGCGTTGCGCAGTTTATCAAAGGCCGTTCGGATACCGGCGAAGAAGCTTTTTTCCGCAAGCAAGATAATGTGGTGTGGCACGTATTGGGCGAAGGTTTTACCTGGGACACGCAAAATCTGGAACGGGATACCGAAACGGCCTGTCGCGGTTGGACGGTGGTGCAAACCATGCTGCGCGATCCGTCAATCGATTTGATCGTGCTCGACGAATTGACGTATCCGCTCAAATTCGGCTGGCTGGATTTGAATACCGTGTTGCGCGATCTGAAAAATCGTCCGCCGATGCAGCATGTGGTCATTACCGGACGCGGTGCGCCGGAAGCATTGTGCGACGCTGCGGATACGGTTACTGAAATGACCGACGTCAAACACGCGTTCCGCGCCGGTATCCAAGCGCAGAGAGGCATCGATCTGTAGCGCCATGAGTGATCGTCACCGTTATTGCGATACCGAACGTGCAGCTATTTATCGCGTTATCGCCGAGCGCCGCGATATGCGTCATTTTCTTCCGCATGCGGTCGATCCCGCTCTGCTGAAACGTTTGCTCGCTGCCGCACATCAAGCGCCC